>CANJJS010000016.1 GCA_947474705.1 Acetobacteraceae bacterium
CTGGCATCGCCCCCCTGGGAACACCCCACCGGGATTACACCGTGAAGGGATTTCGCGCGCCCAGACCGCTGAACGCGCCTTGCGCGGACAACTCGGCCGCCGTCGCTTCGATGGAATGCGCGTCGAGCCCGCGCCGGTTGCTTTCCAGCGTGACCACCCGTCCCAACAGGTCGCCAAGAAGATGGGTTTGGTTGACCGGATCGTGACGGACTCGCAGGCAAACGATTGGCGAGTGGGACCGCGCCCAGGCGGCGGAGACGCCATCGACGCCGGTCACCGCGGGCGAGGAAATGGCGACGGCGGGGACTCCGGTGCGGGCGGACACGATCTGCGCGACGCCGCCGCCGAGCGAATGTCCCGCGATATACAGGTTGTCCAGCGTGCGCATGAGCTGCCGGGCCCGCGCCACCATCTCCGCCGCCGCCTGGCATTGTTGTTCCAGCACCGAGACGCTCACGGCGCTGGCGAGTCCCCCGAACAGCGGATTGAACACGGCCGTGGCGCCGGCGCCGAAGGCCGCCTGGCCGAAGCCCGCGTCGGCGATCGCATCGACGCCGAGGTCTTGTTTGACCTGTGTGCCCGCGATCGCGAGGACCCAGTTTTGACCGCCATGGTAAAGTCCGCCCTGAAACCCGGAGGCGCGGCGGTCCACGCCGCCGGTCAGGCTGAAGCCGTTGGCCAGGGGATTTGTTTGCGAACTATAAATACCGTTACAGAGTCGGGCGAAATCCCGGAACAGCACGGGTTGCGGTCCGTGCCGGGTCGACGTGTCGTGGATCGGCATCGCGGCCTCCTCGAACAGGATCGGTGCGCATGGACATTATTCTCCAATCGGATCGGTCGTAAACCGATTTTTCCTCTCGCGCGGCGCCGGTCCATGGCGGCGAACCCACGAAGGCGGTAAACCGCGCGGATGGAACGTCCCCCCATTCGAATCTTCGTCGATGCCGATGCCTGTCCGGTGAAGGCGGAAATCTACCGCGTCGCGGAGCGTCATGGCGCGAAGGTGTTCGTCGTGTCCAACAGCGTCATCGCGATTCCGCCCGCGCCATGGATCGAACGCGCGATCGTCCCCGGCACCCCCGACGCCGCCGACGACTGGATCGCCGAGCGCGCGGTCCGGGGCGATGTGGTGGTAACCCAGGACATTCCGCTGGCCGCGCGGGCGGTGAAGGCGGGGGCGGAGGCGCTGTCGCCCACGGGCCGGAAATTCGACGAGGCGTCGATCGGGATGACGTTGGCGACGCGGAACCTGATGGAGGATTTGCGCTCCGCCGGTCAGATCACCGGCGGGCCGAAGCCGTTTGGACCGAAGGATCGCTCGGCGTTTCTATCGGCGCTGGATCTCGCGATCGGACGGTTGAAGCGCGCGGGGTTTGGCGCGGCGGGCCGCTGATCCTCCAGGGGACGGGACATGAGTCGAGCCGGTTTCGCGGGGCAAATGGACTTCCACGTGGGTTCCTTGCCCTTCCACGCTCGCGACCGAGAGAAATCCCTGGCAGGCGCGCGCCGCCGCATGGACCGACGCGAGCCCGAGCCCGCGCCCGCCTTGGCTGGACCGGGTCGTGAACCCCGGCTGGAAGATGCGCGGCAGAATGTCGGGCCGAACCCCCGTGCCGGTATCGGCGACCGCGACGACCGCGTAATCGCCAGGCGGGATCGTGTCGGGTACCCGGATGTCCGGCGCCGCGACGGTGTGCCGCCGGGTGCTGAGCGTCACCGTCCCGCCCTCCGGCATCGCGTGGCCCGCATTGGCGGCGAGGTTGAGCAGAATTCGATCCAGGCAGGCCGGGTCGGCGCGTGTCAGGCCCTCGGGATCGCCGAGATCCAGCGCCAGCGTCACCCCGTCGCCCAGCCGGTGCGCGATCAGCCGCGCCGTGGCGCGGATCATGGCATCGAGCGCCGCCGGTTCGCGCGGCGCGCCCGGTCCGTTCAGGCGCCAGCGGATCGCCGCCCCGCCGCGCCGCGCGCCTTCCCGGATCGCCTCGATATCCGCGCGGGTTTCCGGATCGAGGCCATCCCGGGCCAGGATCGCCTCCGCGATCCCCAGCGTGGCCGCCAGGACATTGTTCAGGTCGTGCGCCATTTCCTCGGCCGCGTCGCGCGCGCGCTTCGTCATGCGGCCCGCCGTCCATTAAGCCGCCAGACATAGGCGATCAGCTCGGCCACGGTTTTATACAGTTCCGGCGGAATCTGACTGTTCAGCGGCAATTGGTGCAGCGTGCGGGCGAGCGGCGGGTTGGCCACGATCGGAACCCCGTGTTGCGTCGCGGTCTCGCGGATGCGGGCGGCCATGGAATCCACGCCTTTGGCGACCAGGACGGGAACGCTGCTCTTCTCGCTGTCATAGGTCAAGGCGACCGCGTAGTGGGTGGGGTTGGTGACGACGACGGTGGCTTTCGGGACCTCGGCGAGCATGCGCTGGCGTGCCCGGCGCATTCGGATGCGGCGGATGCGCATTTTGACCTGGGGGTCGCCGTCGGATTCCTTTTGCTCGTCTTTGATGTCGGTCCGGCTCATGCGCATCTGTGTCAGATGCTGGCGCCACAACCAGAAGATATCGGCCCCCGCGATGGCGATCTGGGCCAGGGCGGTGGCGATCAGCAGCCGCGCGGCGACGGAGGCCAGGATGCCCGGCATGACCGTCAGCGGCGCGCCGGTCAGCAGCGCCAGGCGAGGTAGTTCGCCGCGCAGGACCCAGTACGCGGCGCCGCCGACGATCGCCAGCTTGGCCAGGGCCTTCGCGGTTTCCACCAGGCTTTCGCTGCCGAACATCCGTTTCAGCCCCTTGCCGGGCGACAGCCGGCCGAGCTCGGGGTGCAGCGCCTTGGCGCGCAGCGCGAAGCGGGTTTGCGCCAGCGTCGCGGCGGTGGCGCACAGCGCGGCGGGCACCGCGAAGGGTGCGACGGCGAGGAGGAAGGCGTGCCCGGCTTCATGCGCCAGGGCGAAAGGTTCCACGCTCCGCGCTGTCAGCAGGACGGACAGCGAACGGACCATCGACCGGGCGATCGCGCCGTCCAGCAGCAGGAAGGACAGCGCGATGCCGCCGATACTGGCCAGCAGCACGGCTTCGCGGGAGATGGGGACCTGGCCTTCCTCGCGCGCTTTTTGCATGCGCCGCGCGGTTGGGGCCTCGGTCCGGTCCTCCTGGTCGCCTTGCTGGCCGGACATGGCGGGTCAGCCTCCGCCGGGCAGGCTGGCGAGGCTGGCGCGCATGGCTTCCATCCAGGCGCCGATCAGCGGGATGGAGAGCGAGGCCAGCAGCAACAGGCCAAGCGCGATCTGCCCCGGCGAGACCACGAAAAACACCTGAAGCCGCGGCACGAGCCGGGCGACGAGGCCGACGGCGAGGTTCCAGGCCACCGACGCGAGCACAAAGGGCGCGGCGAGGCGAAGCGCGAGCATGAAGCTCTCCGATACGGTGGCGACGGTGAGTTCGGCGCTGTCGGTGGCCCAGGAGAGGGTGCCCGGAGGGATGAGGCGGTAGAAACCGGCGAGGGCGGCGAGGGGGAGCATGTACAGGCCAGACGTCAGCAGCAAAGCGGGCACCGCGATTTCGTGCAGCCGGGCGATGGCGGAGGTCTGCGACCCAAGGTCCGGCGAGGGCATCAGAACATTGGACACGCCGATCAATTCAGAAATCAGTTGTCCGGCCATCGGCAGGCTGGTGGCGATGGCGCGGGCGAGCCAGCCGAACCACAGACCGTTGGCCATCTCCGCCATCAGCATCAGGGCGAAGGCGGTTTCGGTGTCGGGCCTCGGTGGCAACAGCGGGCCCAGACCCGGCAGCAGCAGTAGGCTCAGCATGAGGATCATGCCGCCTTTGATCTGGGCGGGGACGGTGGCCTCGCCCAACCCAGGCATGAGGGCGAAGGTGGCGCCGACGCGGCCGAGAACGAGCAGGAGGCCGAAGGCGTGGTCGAGAATCAGGTCGCCGGTCAGGCCGGGGATACCGGTCATGTGCCGCCGACGGCGACCATGCGGTCGATCAGAAAGCGGGTGAATTCGGCCAGGGAGGCGAACATGGACACCCCCAGCAGCATGAGGACGCCGCCGATGCCCAGCAGTTTGGGGATGAAGACGAGGGTGGCCTCGTTGATCTGGGTGACCGCCTGAAGGATGGCGACGATCAGCCCAAGCCCCAGCGCGACGCCCAGCAGCGGGCCGGCGAGGGTAAGGACGAGCATGCCCGCGACCCGCATCAGTTCGGCGATGTCCGCCTCGTTCATGGAAATTTTTTCCAATACCGGTCTGAAGGGTCCGGACGTTTCGCCCGGCCCGTGTTTAAATCTGGATTTTCATGATGTCCTGGTAGGCTTGCAGCATGCGGTCGCGTACGGCGGTGGCGGTTTGCAGGGTCAGCTCGGCGCGCGACAGGGCGGTCGCGACCTCCGTGACGTTGCCGCCGTTGGTGATGGCGCGCATCGACTGTGTCTCCGCCTCCCGCCCGGTGGCGACGGCGGATTCGACGGCGCCGCGCAGCATCGCGCCGAAATCCGTGCCCTGTCCCGTGCCCGTTTGGGCACCGCCGCCCTGGGTGGGCGTGATCCGGACGGTGGGAAGAGAGCCGATGGGCGTGGTCATTTCAGCAGGTCCAGCGTGCGGTTCAGCATCGTCCGCGTCGTCGCCGCGACATTCAGGTTGGCGCTGTAGGATTGTTCCGCGTCGCGCATGTCCATCAACTCGATGAAACTGTTGACATTCGGGAGTTTCACATACCCGCTTTTATCGGCCGCGGGGTTGGAGGGATCGTACCGCAACGGCTGCTCGCTCCGATCCCGCCCGACGCGGCGGACGGAGACGGTTTCGAGGCCCGCCGCCTTGTCCAGACGGTTCTGAAACGAAACGGTGCGGCGGCGATAGGCCTCCGCGCCCGGCGCCGATCCCGTGGTGTTCTGATTGGCCAGGTTTTCCGCGATCACGCGAATGCGCGACGTTTGCGCGTCCATGCCGGCGGCGGACACGCGCAACGAGGAGGTGAGATCCGCGCCCATCGTCAGCCCGCCCGACCAAGCACGATGCCGAACATGCCGACATATTTCTTATAGATCGCGGTAACCGTGGAATGCAGAGTCTCGGTGTCGGCGACACGCATCAACTGGTCCTCCATTCTGACCCCGTTCTTGTCCGCCGTCCGGGCGCCGGTCTCCTTGTTCGCCCGGATGCTCAGGCCGGGATCGATCGTGCCCTTCAGGTGATTGTCGTTGGTTCGCATGGGCTGCGTGCCGGTCATGCCACGCAGCACCTGGTTGAAGGGCCTGGTGTCGGAGGCCTGAAAGCCCGGCGTGCTGAGATTGGCGATATTGCGGGCCAGCACGGCCTGACGCTCGCTGGTCCAGGCCAGGCGTTGTTCCGCGGTCGAGAAAAGGTCGTTCCGGAGCAGGGACATGCGGGGATCGTGACGGAGAAAAATGAAGGAACCGCTAACGGAAATATTAAGGCGGCGTTCATGTTTCCAGGCTCGAATAAGAACGGGCGCGTGGCCCATCTTTCCAAAAAGGAAACCTCGTCATTCCGCCAATGCCCAACCGGTCCCGGATGGCCGCCGCGCCATGACGATGCTCGATACCATGGGCACGCTGCTGACCGCCGCCCTCGCGCTGGCGGGCGTCCTCGGCGCGATCGTGCTGCTGGGACGGGCACTGCGCCATACACCGCTGGCACGGACAACAGGCGGCACACGCACACTGGCGATCAAGGAAACCTTGGCCCTCGACTCACGGCGGCGGCTGCACGCCATCGAGGCCGGCGGCAAAACCGTGCTGCTCCTGACCGGCGGCGAAACCGACCTGGTCGTCGGCTGGCTCGACAGAGGGCCAGGCGCGTGAGACACGGCGCGCGAGTGCCTGTTGGGGCGCGTTGGGGCTCCGCCCCAAACCCCGTGGGGGGCGCTGCCCCCTCAACCCCCGCCAAGGCTGGGCCTTGGATGCCATCTGTTGGGGGAGATGAAGAAGGGGGCCATGCGAGGCGATTGCAACGTCCGAGTAGGCCCCCTTCTTCATCTCCCCCATTAAACGGGTCCAGGGCCCCCGCCCTGGTGGGGTCGAGGGGCAAAGCCCCCGCGGGGTTTGGGGCGGAGCCCCAACGCCTCCCACCCGGCACCCGCCTGCTCTGTCTCACCGCCCTCGCCCTCCTCGTCCCCGCCGCCGCCTGGGCGCAGTCCGTCGCCATCGATCTGGGCGCCCCCGGCCAGGCTGGCGCGACGGCCAGGCTGGTGCAGTTGACGGCGTTGATCGCGGTGATGTCGCTGGCGCCGAGTTTGTTGGTGATGGCGACGGCGTTCACGCGGATCGTGATGGTGTTGTCGCTGTTGCGCTCGGCGTTGGGGGCGCAGGGCGTGCCGCCGAACACGGTTCTTATTGGGCTGGCGTTGTTTCTGACCTGGTTCGTCATGCAACCGGTGTTCGATCAGGCCTGGACGGCCGGGATCGCGCCGATGCTGGAAAACAAGATCTCGGAAATCGAGGGCCTGAAGGCCGCCGCCGCTCCGTTCCACGCGTTCATGCTGAAGAATGTCCGGAGTGCGGATCTCGCGTTCTTTCAATCTCTGGCGCAGGCGGAAACGGGTGACACGTCGTGGCGGCTGGTGATGCCGTCGTTCATGGTGGGCGAACTGCGGCGCGCCTTCGAGATGGGGTTTCTGCTGTTCCTGCCGTTTTTGGTCATCGACATGGTGGTCGCCAGCGTTTTGATGTCGCTGGGCATGATGATGCTGCCCCCGAACGTGGTTTCCTTGCCGTTCAAGCTGGTGTTTTTCGCGACGGTGGACGGATGGCGGCTGGTGGCGGGGGGGCTGGTCAGGACGTTTGGGTGATGGAGACGGTCACCCCCCATTCGTCAGCCGGTAAAACACCCCCTTCACCACCTCGACCAGCGCAAGATACGCCAACGTCGCCCCCATCAGATACGCGAAGAACAAGGGCGGCGGCGGCACGAAGCCGAACCAGCCGCCAAGGCCCGGGATCATGGGGATCGCCACCGCCGCGGCGACGGCCGAGAACGCCGTCATGACCAGGAGCCGATGCGGCCTGCTCCTGTAAAACCGGCGCCTTGTGCGAATGGCGAACACCACCAGCACCTGGGTTGTCATCGATTCGATGAACCACCCCGTCTGGAACAGCGCTTCGCCCGCCCCGAACAGGGCCAGCATCGCGTAAAACGTCAGAAAATCGAAGATCGAGCTAACGGGACCGAACACCAGCATGAACCGCTCGATCAGCCGGACATTCCAGGTGACGGGTTTCGCGATGTCCTCGTCGTCCACCTCGTCGAAGGGAATGGCGATCTCGGACACATCGTAAAGCAGATTGTTCAGCAGGATCTGTATCGGCAGCATCGGCAAAAACGGCAGAAACAACGCCGCGCCGGCCATGGAGAACATGTTGCCGAAGTTCGAACTGGAGCCCATCAGCACATATTTCGACACATTCCGAACGGTCCGGCGCCCCTGCGCGACCGCGTCCCGGACCACGGACAAATCGTGCTCCAGCAGGATCAGATCCGCGGCGGCACGGGCGACATCCGCGGCGCCGTCGACGGAAATCCCAACATCCGCGGCGTGCAGCGCGGGCGCGTCGTTGATGCCGTCGCCCATGAAGCCAACGACATGGCCCAGCCGTTTCAATGCCAGTAAAACCTGGTGTTTCTGCTGCGGATTGACGCGGCAGAACAGATTGACGTTGGGGAGCTGCCCCAGCAGCGCCTCGTCGGACAGGCGCGACAGCGCCTCGCCGGTCAGCACGCCCATGACCGGGACGCCGATCTCGGCGAAGACGTGGCGGGCGACCATTTCGTTGTCGCCGGTCAGGACTTTCACACCCACCCCGGCCGCGCCCAAAGCCTGGATCGTGGCGCCCGCGCTGGCCTTCGGCGGATCGAGGAACACCGCGAACCCCGCGAACACCATGTCGGTCTCGTCGGCGATCGCGGCGGTCGCATGGTCCGCATCCACTCCGCGGCTCGCGACCCCCAGCGCCCGGAACCCCTGGGCGCCCAACGCATCAAGCGTCGCGGCGAATCTGGCGCGGGTCGCGGAATCCAGCGGTTGTTCCGCGCCATCGGCGTCTTCGTAACGGCCGGACAAACGAAGGATGTCCTCCGGCGCGCCTTTGGCGATCAGGCGGCGCGCGCCATCGTGTTCGGCCAGGACGGAAACGCGGCGGCGCTCGAAGTCGAAAGGGACCTCGTCGACTTTGGTCCAGCCGGTCATGTCGAAATGGTCGGCGGCCAGAATGGCCTCGTCGAGCGGGCTTTTCATGCCGCTCTCGAACTGGCTGTTGACATAGGCCAAACCGAAGACACGGGCGTTTTCGGCGCCGGTGCCATCGACCGCGCGGACCAGGGCGATCTTCGCCTCCGTCAACGTGCCGGTTTTGTCGGTGCACAGCATGTCCATGGCGCCAAGGTCGTGAACGGCGGACAGCCGCTTCACGATTACCTTGCGTTTGGCCAGGTCCATGGCGGAGCGCGCCAAAGTGACGGTGACGATCATCGGCAGCAGCTCGGGCGTCAGGCCGACGGCCAGCGCCAAAGCGAACAGCAGCGATTCCAGCACGGGCCGGTGGAAGGCCAGGTTCACCATCAGCACGAACAGCACCATCAGCACCGTCAGCCGCATGATCAACATGCCGAAACGGCGCACGCCGGCCTCGAAAGCCGTGGCCGGCGGTTTCTCCGCGAGGCTGGTCGCGAGGTGTCCCAAAGCGGTGCGCGGGCCCGTGCGGCAAATGGCGATGGTCGCGGTGCCGCTGACGACGGAGGTGCCCGCGAAGACGGCGTTGGCGGCCCCGGCCGGGTTGTCCGCGCCCGCGTCACGATCCCCGGCCAGCTTTTCCGCCGGATAGGCCTCGCCAGTGAGCAGCGCCTGGTTGACGAACAGGTTGCGGCTTTCCAGCAATCGCGCGTCCGCGGGCACCAGGTCGCCCGCGATCAGTTCGACGATGTCGCCGGGGACGAGGCGATCCACGGACAGGGTCTCGACCGTGCCGCCACGCCGCGTCTTGGCGCGCACCGCGACCGATTGGCGCAGCGCGTCGACGGCCGATTGCGCCCGCGATTCCTGGACGAAATCCAAGGTCATGCTGATCGTGACGATCGCCGCGACGATGACGAAGCTGGCGATGTCGCCGGCGGCGGCGGACAGACCGCTCGCGACCAGCAGAATGATGACGAGCGGGTTGCCGAAGCGCGACAGAAAGCGGAGCCAGGCGGGCGCGTGTTTCGCGGCGGCGGCGTCGTTGGGGCCGAAGGTGGCGAGGCGCGTCTCAGCCTCGGACGCGGTCAGCCCTGCCGGGCGCGTCCCGAGCCGGTCCAGCAACATGGCGGCCGGAAGTTTCCAGATGTCCTCGGCGGCGATGTCCGCGGTCGTGCTGTATCCCATGTCTGGGCCGTCCTTTCGCGCGGCGAGGCGGCGGACCGGTGCGGGCCGCCGCCTCGTGTCGCGTACAGATGGGCCTTATGCCCCCGGTTTACATGGCCAGGGGCCGATCGCGCGTCAGAGCCCTTGCGCGCCCGCCACCGCGATCGCCTGGCCGGTTACCCAAGAAGCGAGCGGCGAAGCGAGGAACAGCGCGACATTGGCGACTTCCTCGGCATGGCCCATGCGGCCGAAGGGGATGGAAGCCAGAGTGGCGTTGTAAAGTTTCGGGTTGTCCGTCTTACGGCGGTCCCAGACCCCGCCCGGGAACTCGATGGAGCCGGGCGCGATGCAGTTTACCCGCACCTTGTCCCGCGCATACATCGCGGCCTGCGTGGTGGTGTAGTGGATGACGGCAGCCTTGATGGCGCCGTAGGGCGGCTGGCGCCCCGCCGGGTGCAACGCGGCGACGGACGAAATGTTCAGCACGCTGCCCTGCGACGCCTTCAGTTCCGGCAAGGCTTCCTGTGTCGCGTGCACGATTGACAACATGTCGATGGCGAGGCTGTCGGTCCAGCCCTTGTCGTCGTCCGAGGACCCGAACGCGGAGGCGTTGTTGACCAGGAAGTCGCAACCGCCCAGCGCCTCGATGGCGGACCGGACATACGCCCGGACGGCGTCGCCCTTGGACAGATCGGCGCTGGCGGAATGGGTTTTATGGCCGTGCTTCGCGATCTCCGCGCGGGCCTGCTCCAGGGTGGGGACGTCTCTGGCGCAAATGGAGACATCGCCACCGGCGGCGGCGAAGCCAAGCGCGATGGCCTTGCCAATGCCGCGGCTGCCACCGCAGATAATGGCGCGTTTGCCGGTGAAGTCGATTTGCATGGGTGTTTCCTCGCGAGGTTGTTCGGCCACCCAGGGTGGCAAGCGGGGGAACCCGATGCAAGCGGGCGCCAGCCATTCCCCATACCGTCAAGGCCGGTCCCCACCCCCGTCTGCGCAAACTGCCCCGAGGCCCCTAACCAGAGGCCGCCGCGGCGGTGCCGTCCGGCCGCCGCCAACGTCCCCCCAGCCGCCGCGTCGCCGGTCCCTCCACCCATCGAAAACTGCCCTGGGCGATCGCCATGGCGAGGGCAAGCGCCACCAGACCCGCGACAATCCCGGCCACGAAACTCTCCGGCGCGAGGACGCGCCAGATCGACGTCGCGCTTCGAAACGCGAAGGGATGCAGCAAATAAAGCGCATAAGAGGCATCCCCGAGATGGCCGAAGCACCGTGCCATGAAAGCCGGCAGGCGTGGCTCGGGCCCCAGCACCGTGGCCGCCGTCACCAGCGCGGCGCCCGGCGCGAACCCGGGCGGTGGCAGCCAGCCGGTCTCCCCCAGTCCCAGCGCCGCGAGGCCCAAAACGGCGCAGACCAGACGAAGGGCGCCCGGCAGCGACAGGCCGCGCCCCTTCATCAAGGCCAGCGCCATGCCAAGCGGGAACTCCAGCACGATCGGATCGCACCAAAAGATCGCGGCGGCATGGACCGGCTGAAACATCCGGCCCGCCGCGACCAGCCCCGCCAGAACAAGCGCGACGCACGCCACGCCACGGACGCGCGCCAACGGCAGAAAAAGCGCGAACAGCACGTAAAAGAACATCTCGTGATTAAGGGTCCAGCCCAGCGAATAGACCGGTTGAATGGCGCCGGACGCCCGCTGAAAAGGAACGAAGGCATAGCTCGCCACGATTTCCGGCCACGCGGGCATCCCCGACCTCACGCTGCCAGGAAATGCCGCGGCCGCGAGCAGGAAAAAGGTCGTCGTCAGCCAATAGAGCGGCACGATCCGGGCGAGACGGCGCGCCATGAAAACCCGCCAGGCCCCGGCGGTACCCGCGAGACCGGCGGACGCATGGACCATGACGAAGCCCGAGATGACGAAGAACACATCGACGCCCGCGGTCAGCGGCAGATGCTCCAGCCAGGTCCAGGCCCGAAGACCATAGGGTTCGTGAGACAAATGGTGCATGGCGACAGCCAGCGCGGCGGCGGCGCGGAGCGCCTGGAGACTGGCGATGCGGTTCAATGGGGCGGATTTTCTTTCATGGCATCGTAACCTATCGCGTCGGTCCAGCGCCGGCGGGTCAGGAAAACGCCACCGCCCGCCCGCTGGCGGACGAGTCCGCGATGCCATCGATCAGCCGGTGCAGGTCCACCGCGGTGCCGAAATCGGGCATTCGCGCTGCGTCACCGCCCCTGATCGCGCGCGCGAACAAGGCGTACATCTGACCGACATTCACCGGCTCGCCCGCCGGCGTGCCCGCCGATGCGAGTTCGAAACGATCCGGCGCCGCCATCGGCGCCAGCGTGCCTCCGGTCTTGGTGCCGTGCAAAACCACCTGGCCCAATTGCGGCGAGTCCTCGCCCGACGCCACCAGCGTGCCCTCGCGCCCATAAATTTCCATGCGGTAGCCGCTGCCCGCATGGGGAATCGCGCTGACATGAGAGGACACGACGGCCCCGTTCGCCAACCGCCCGGAGATCGCGATATTGTCCGGCGCGGTGACGTCGACCCAAATATTGGCGCCCGTGTCCAGCCACTGTTTCGCCCGTGTTTCGACCACGGCCGACAGCCCGGCGAAATCGCCCGCGACGAACCGCATCGCGTCGATCGTGTGCCCGTTGGCGATGGTCAAGGTATTGGCGCCCAGCGAGGCATCGCGCTGCCAGGTGCGGTTCGAAGGCCGCGACAGGACCCCATCCCGCATCAACGCGATGTGGATCGCCATGATATCGCCCGTGAAGCCGGTGTCCACGAGGTCTTTCATATACATCAGCGCCGGATTGACCCGGGCCTGCAAACCGATCGCGGCGACCAACCCCTTGTCTTTCGCCAGCCCGGCGAGTTCCACCGCCTCCGCCGTCGTCCGTCCCAGCGGCCATTCGCAATAGACATGTTTTCCGGCTTCCAACGCCGCCTTGGCGGGCGCGTAATGCGACGGCACGCGCACGACGATGGCGACGGCGTCGATTTCGGGCGATGCAATCATCGCGCGATAATCGTGAAACGCCAGCCGCGCGCCATGGGCTTTGCGCGCGGCTTCCGCGCTTTCGGGTTTGGTCGTGCAGACCGCGGTGAGTTCCACGTCCTGGCTGGCCCGAACCGCAGGCAAATGCGACCGTGCCGACCAGGTCCCGCCCGCGCTGGCGCCAATCAACCCCAGCCGAATCTTATTCGTCATTTCATGTTCCTCCATCGACGCGAAGTCCGCCCGATAAGACGCTATCTTCGCGAAACTCTGTATTTTGCTTCGCCGCCGCGGCGCGCCGGTCTGGTGCGCCGGTCTGGTCCGCGAGACCTGGGGAGCGATCTTACCCGGCGCCTCGCCTCGTGGCCAATCGAGAGGCAGGGGGTTTGCCGTTTGGGGGGGCGGGGTCATACTGGCGGGAGATAAGGAAGCGCGGCATCCCCCAACAGCGCCTCCAGGGAGAACGAACCATGGTTGGCTATTTGTACGTCTGCGCTCAGGACGACGATAAAATCCTGGTTTTCGCTCAGGACACGGACACCGGCGGCCTGACGCTCCAGCAGGAGATCGCGGCCGAAGGCGGGCCGACGGTTCTGGCGATAAGTCCGGATCAGCGGACAGTTTACGTGGGATTTCGCACCGTTCCGGCGATCGCGAGTTACCGGATCGGCGCCGGTGGCGGGCTGACATCGCGCGCCACGGTGTCCGTGGAGCACCCGCCCACGTTCCTGGCCTGCGACCAGACCGGTGGATATTTGCTGTCGGCCTATTACCAGGGCGGCGGCGCGACGGTTCATCCGCTTGGCGCCGATGGCGCGGTGGGCGCGGCCGCGGGGGCGTGGATCGCCTCGGCGGTGGGCGCGCATGCGATCGCCACGGACCGGTCCAACCGGTTCGCGTTTGTCCCGCATATCGCGAATCTCAATGACAATGTTCTGGAACCGCGCCGCGAAAATCCCGGCCCGAACAAAATCCTGCAATTCCGGTTCGACGCCGCGATCGGCCGGTTAAGCCCCAATACGCCCTTTGAGGTTATCCCGGCGGGCCGGACCGGGCCACGGCATTTTTGTTTTCATCCAACGCGGGATGTCGTGTATTTTTCGGATGAGCAGGGTTGTAGCGTCACGTCTTACCGCCTCGACCCCGCCACTGGCGCCTTGTCGTCGCCACGGACCGTCGCGACGTTGCCGGACGGGTTCGCCGGGCGGAACACCTGCTCGCAGATTCACATGACCCGGTCTGGCCGGTTTTTGTACGTGCCGAACCGGGGTCATAACAGTATCGCGGGTTTCGCCGCCGATCCGGTCACCGGGGATCTGACACCGGTGGGCCATGTCGCCACGGAAGCCGTGCCCAGCGCGTTTTGTTTGGACCCCGCGGGGCGGTTTGTTTACGCGGCGGGAACGGCGTCCGGGCGTTTGGCGTCTTACCGCGTCGACGAGGCGACCGGCGTGCTGACGCCGTCGACGGTTTACGCTGCTGGTCAGCGTCCCGCCGCGGTGCTGTGCGTGCATATGTAATCGTTTTCGTCGCGCCGCGATCCGGAGCGCGCGGCGTCTGGCGCTCGCCGGACTGCCGCGCACGACCGGACCAGAAACGAAGGAATCCGCCATGACCGCCGCCACCCCGCCGGGATGCCTGCTGATCGTCACCGCCGAGGTCGATGCCGAGGTGGAGGCGGACTGGAACCACTGGTACGACACGGTCCATTTGCCGGACGCCCTGGCCTGTCCAGGCGTGTTGAGTGGACGCCGTTACGTCCAATCCGGCGAGGCCAGTCTTTCCGATCGCGGCACGTCGTCCCGCTCGGCGGCCAGGGTTTACACGGCGGTTTACGAGCTTTCCGGACCCGAAGCGATCGCGACGCCGGAATTTCAGAAAATGCGTGGATGGTACCAGTTCGCGCCGCATGTGCGGGCGACGACCCGGGTGATGCAAGCACTGCGATAGCGCGAAGGACGAAAGTTCCGGGGCAGCGCCCCAGGACCTTCGGCCTCCGCGATCGCGAGGTTCACTTCACCCCGTAGAACGCCAGCGCTCCGCCCGCCATCACCTGGTGCTTCGCTTCCGCGGACAGGGGGCCCAGCCGGTCTCGCATCATTTGCGGCGCGCCCGGAAAGAACCCGTCCTGATGCGGGTAATCCGTCGCCCACATGATTTTGTGCGGACCGATATAATCCGCCAGCACGCCGATGCTGTTCTCCACCGGCTCGAAGGAAATCCAGCAATTGCGCTGGAACAATTCGCTCGGCCGCATGCGGGGCGCGGTGTCGTTGAAGCCCTTGTCGTCGAAATGCCGATCCATCCGGTCCAGCCACGGCGCGATCCAGCCGCCACCCGATTCGAGGAAGGCGACCCGCAACCGCGGATGGCGATCGACGACCCCGCCCCAGATCACGCTCAGCGCCGCGAGCATCATCTCCATCGTGTGCGAAATCATGTGCCGCGCCCCGCGGTCGCCCTCGAAACGATCGACGCCGACGGTCGGCATCGCATTGGTCGAACCCTCATGGAACCCGATGGAAAAATCGAGATCTTCCGCCAGCCGCCAGAACGGCGCGTACATCGGATCGCTGAGCATCTTCTTGCCGTGATACGGGTTCGGCCGCAAAAACCCGCCGGTCATCCCAAGCACTTCGCGCGCGTGGCGCATCTCCTCCATCGCGAGCTCCACCGACTGCATCGGCAGCATCGCCACCCCGAACAGCCGGTCCGAGTACGGCTTGCAGTAATCCGCGAGCCAACGATTGTAAGCGCGGCACATCGCGCCCGCGAGATCGGGGGCTTCGACCGCGCCGGTGAACAGGCCAAGGCTTGGATAAAGAAACGCCGCGTCGATCCCGTCGGCGTCCATGTCGATCATGCGGGCATGCGGATCGAACCCGCCCTTACGCCCTTCGGCATAGGTCAGGCTGTTGAGCGCGACCTCGCCCTGCCGCACCCCGACGGAGCCAAGGCTGCCAATGCCGCGCGGATTGCCCAACAGCTTGCCCTCGACCGACAGACGTTCCTTGCCATTGTCGTCGATGACGAATTTCGGCCTGCGTTCGCGAAACGCGGGGTCGAGATAATCGTCCCACAGAGTAAGAGGTTCCAGAATATGGCCGTCGGCATCGACAGTATTATACGTCCGTGTCATCGCCTTTTCCTCCTGGGCTTTTGTCGCTCAGGTCAGGCTACCCCGCTGGCGGCGCTACGGCGAATCCTTGGCGGGCGATCGGGCGCCACCCGGCCACACGCTACCCGACCACAAGCTGGATCGGGCCCGGCGCGTTGTCGATACTGAACGGGGTATAACCCGCGCTGTCGCCGTCGGACTGCGCCGGCGCCCGCCGATTGCCCGGAAAAACCAGGCTTTGCGCCCGCATCTGCCGCGATCCTGGCATCCGCCCGAGCCGGCCGAAGGGAAGCGCGGCCCCGTACATCAGCGCCGCCGCCGCGCCCCCCCGGTCGAACAGCGACACCGAGAAACCCGGCTCGTCCGGACGCGCGTCTGGCGCCAGTAAATAAGGACCGCCATACAGCCGGCCCTTGCTGACGATCACGCTCGCCGCATGGGTTTCCTCGCCATCTATTCGGACGGCGATGGGCTCGTAGTCGTATCGAATGACTTCCCGCAGCGTTTGCAACACATACGCGCCCCGGCCCAAAATTCGTTTCATCACCGGATTCAAACGATGCACCACCTGGGCGTCCAGCCCAACGCCCAACATTTGCACGAACAAGGACGTCCCGTCCGGCCCGCTGATCCGGCCGGGCCAATGGGTGCGGACGCGTCCAAACGCCAAAGTCGACGCGACGCCGCGGGGCGACAGCGACAAACCCAGTTCCCGGGCCAGGACGTTGGCGGTGCCCAGGGGGATGATGCCAAGGCGGGAGGGGGTGCCGGTGAGGCCGTTGGCGACCTCGGCGATCGTGCCATCGCCCCCCGCCGCGACGATCGTCGTCTTCCCGGCCCGCGCGCCCTCGCGCGCCAGTGACTCCGCATGACCGGGATACCGCGTCTCCACGAGTTCGAAGCGCACGGCGTGGATCGCGAGCACATCGAGGACGCGCCACAGCAGTTGCGCGCGGCGCCGTCCCGCCGCCGGGTTGAAAATAATCAGCATCGTCAGGAAGGAACGGCGAGGGTTTGCATGGGATTCGGCGCCTGTCCAGAGGGTGGAACCGGCATGATTGCCATGGTTCGGGACTTTATTCGTGACAATTTCAAGAAACAAAGCCGGCCCATTCCGAATGTCTTCTGTCATCTGAACTTAACGTACACGAATCGCACCGGTGGTATTCACTGCCGCCATGAACATGATCTCTCCATCTCCGCTGCTCGCCGGCACGCCGGCCTCGTATCGGACCGTGTTCCTTTCCGACACGCATCTTGGCACCAGAGGTTGCCGCGCCAGGTTCCTGGCCGATTTTCTGGCCCATGTTTCCTGCGAGAACATGTTTTTGGTGGGCGATATCATCGACGGCTGGCGGCTCCGCCGGTCCTGGTACTGGGACGAGGACCACGACGAGGTACTGCGGCTGATTGTGCGCCATGTCCGGAATGGCGCGGCGGTAACCTATATTCCCGGCAATCACGATGAAATGTTTCGGGCCTGGCTGCCCTTGCACCTGAATGTCTGCGGCATCCGGTTACGCCGGGAAGCCGAGCATGTGATGGCGGACGGCAAACGCCTGCTGGTGATCCACGGGGACGAATTCGACAGTGTTGTGCGTTACGCTCGCTTTCTCGCGCTGCTGGGCGACTGGGCTTATACCGCCGCGCTGGTCGTCAATCGCTGGTTCAACGCGCTGCGCCGCCATCTGGGTTATCCGTATTGGTCGCTTTCCGCCTGGTTGAAACGGCAGGTGAAAGGCGCGGTGAAGGCGATAGACCGTTTCGAGTCCGCATTGGCATCGGAAGCCCGCCGCCGGGGTTTCGACGGCGTGGTCTGCGGCCATATCCATCACGCGGAAATACGCGACGTGCAAGGCGTGCTCTACTTAAACACCGGCGATTGGGTGGAAAGCTGCACCGCCCTCGTCGAGCATCACGACGGGAGGCTGGAGTTGATCGATTGGGCCCGCTTGCAACGGCTTTCATTTTTCGCCAACGGCCCGGCGGCGGCGGTGCAAACTGCTTGACGCGATCCTCCCGGTCCATGCCGCCGGCGAACATTCCATGATGCCTCAATCGCCCTGTCACCGTATCCTGATCGTCACCGACGCGTGGCGACCCCAGGTCAACGGCGTGGTGCGAACGCTGACCGCGGTGACCGAGGAACTGCGCGCCATGGGTCACGTGGTCGAGGTGGTCGGTCCGGACCGGTTCCGGACCGTTCCCTGCCCCAGCTATCCAGAAATCGCGCTCTCCGTGCTGCCGGGACGCCGCCTGGTCCGGATCGTCGAAGCGTTCCGTCCCGACGCGCTGCACATCGCGACGGAGGGCCCTTTGGGGCTCGCCGCGCGGCGATGGGCGCGGCGGAACGGCGTCGCGTTCACCACGGCCTTTCATACGAAATTCGCCGAGTATCTCCATGCGCGCACCGGCATACCGGCGCGGCCGGTCTATGCCTGGATGCGGCGCTTCCATGCCGCGGGGCAGGGCGTCATGGTCGCCACGGCCTCGTTACGCGCGGAACTCGCGACTCGCGGCTTCCGCCATATCCGCGCCTGGTCGCGGGGCGTCGATCTTTCGTTGTTCCATCCGGAGCCGCGCGAGGACTGGGGCGTGAAATCCCCGGTCTTCATTTATGTCGGGCGGGTCGCGGTCGAGAAGAATATCGGGGCGTTCCTGGACCTCGATCTTCCAGGGTCCAAGGTCGTGGTGGGTGGCGGGCCGCAACTGGCCGCCCTGCGCAAGGCGTATCCGGAGGTTTTGTTCACGGGCCCTCGCCATGGACCGGCCCTGGCGCGCGCCTACGCGGGCGCGGACGTTTTCGTGTTTCCTTCTTTGACCGATACGTTTGGCCTGGTCCTGTTGGAGGCACTGGCGTGCGGGACTCCGGTCGCGGCGTTCCCGGTCACCGGACCAATGGATGTGTTGGGGGATGCCGAGGGGTGTATCGGCGCGGTGAACACGGACCTGCGCACCGCGGCGCTGGCGGCGTTGGACGCCGATCGGGAGGCCTGCCGACGCCACGCCGAACGCTACACCTGGCGCGCCTGCGCCGAAGCATTTCTCTCCCATCTTGTCCCGCTGACGACCCACCGCCAAACGGAGAAAGCCTGATGGACACAATCGCCGCATCGCGCGCGCGGCGCGAACCGAGCGGAGCCGCCCTGTTCCTGCGCCGCTGGCTGGCCCATCCCCTGCGCATGGGGTCGGTGATCCCGTCGTCGCCCGCGTTGTGCCGGCGAATCCTGACACATGGCTGGCCAGAGCCTGGACATGCGGTGCTGGAACTGGGGGCCGGCACGGGCGTGATTTCCCGCGCGTTTCTGGAAGCGGGCCTGCCACCGGAGCGGCTGATCGTGGTCGAGGTCGATCCGGGACTCGTGGCGCATCTGCGCGATACGCTTCCCGGCGTGACCGTGCTTGAAGGCGATGCGAAGATGTTGCCCGCGTTGCTGCCGCCGGCGTTCGGCGGGCGCATCGGGAGCGTGATTTGTGGGATTCCGCTGGTGCTGCAACCGCTGGCGGCGCAGCTTGGCTTCATTCAGGCGATCGCGGCGGTGGCGCCGGGCCGCGGCTTTCTGCATTACAGCTATTGCGCGACATCGCCGTTATCCGCCCGTAAGACGGGCCTGCGCGCGAAGCGGGTCGCGTGGACACCGTTGAACCTGCCGCCGGCAAGTCTGTGGCGTTATTCCAACTGACCAGCCCATTGACTCTCCAGCGGCCGCCCAGGGCGCGATGTCACGAAAGGGGGCGGCCGAGCACGGCCATTAATTCCGTCCACTCCCGGCGATTGAGACCGCTGTCCGGCTGGGTGACGGGATGTCCGGACAGCATCCGCTTCACAACCTCCAACATACAGGCCGACAGCGTCGCCGCCCCCAGCCGGTAATCCCGGAACGCCTGGGCGGCCAGCGGCACCCAGGCATCGACGGTCTTCAACATTTCCTCTGCGTAAACCCGGATTTCGTACTGGGCATGGGCGTCGGCACGCAGCGACAGGAATCCGAACAGATTGTGCAGATCGGTCTTCCAGTACCATTGCGTGTAAGTGTTCAGCGTCAAATTCATCCGCGCCAACTCGCGCGCCAGACCCTGACGGCCGGGGTCCACGGGATTGCCGTCCGCGTCCTCGTTCAGCATCGCGGCGTAATGGTCGTAGTTGCGGGCGGCGTCGTCGCGCAGAAGATTCAGGACCTCCGCCGCCTCGTCCCCGCCCAGCACGTCGCCACGGCCCTGGCGATTGGAGATGGACTGTGCCGCCAGATGCTCCGGCGCCGGGATATAAAATTCCCGGTCGAGGATCGAATACCGCGCGGAATATTCGTTCACGTTGGCGGTGCGGTGCCGGATCCATTGCCGTGCCACGAAGATCGGCAGTTTGACGTGATATTTGATCTCGCACATCTCGAACGGCGTGGAGTGGCGGTGGCGCATCAAATAGCGGATCAGACCGGCGTCCTCCTGCACCCGGCGGGTGCCGCGGCCATAGGACACGCGCGCGGCCTGCACGATCGCGGCGTCGTCGCCCATGTAATCGATGACACGGACGAAACCGTGATCCAGCACCTCCAGCGGGGTATAGAGCATGGCCTCCAGCGCGGGCGCCGTGGGGCGGGCGGTGGCGGACGACTGGGCTCGATTGGCGGCGATCTCCGCGCGCTGAACGTCGGTCAGGGGCATGACGCACCCATAAACCCCCTTCCAATCGACCGCCAGAGCGCCTATATTCTCGTCTGTCAGCTTGCTGACTATGGTGATAAACGGCGCGTGGAATAATCGTTGTGGACCCGGGGGCAGTGCCCGGCGCCTCCACCAGTCCAATTGGGCTATATGGGGGCGAAACAGGCTCGACACGCGTGGTAAAGACCCGCCTTTTGCCCGGCATGATACCGCCGTTATCGGGTCAATTTCTAAGTGCCAACGATAATCAGGCGCTCGCCGTCGCTGCGTAAGCAGCGATAGGCGCGGTTCGGGGGGCACCGGGCAACAGAAGCCCCCCACTTCTCAGCCAGGCCGCTCTGGCGCAAAAACCGGCTCCATGTTCCAGACCGCACCCGGCCCGCGACGCGACCGGCTCCTCGCCGCGCTCGACCGCGCCGCTTTGACCGGCGTCCTGCTCAGCCCCTTCCTGCTGCTGCACGCCCATGGCATCGCCGAGGTCGCGATCGCCATCGTCTGCGCCGCCTTCCTCGCCCGTTCCGCCCTCGAATCCGACTGGGCCTGGGCTTCCACCCCCTGGATGCGCGCCGCCTGGGCCTGGAGCCTCTGGATTATCGTTTGCTCCCTCCCCATCCCCGCCCTCCATCTGGGCGAGGGCGGGGCGCGGTCCCTGATCCAGGCGCTGGTCTTCCCGCGCTTTCCGGTGTTCGTCGCCGCCATCGCGTTCTGGGTGCTACGCCCGCCAGAGCGGCGGCGCTGGATGTACTGGCTGATCGCGGCCTCCGCCGCCTACATCGCGATCCATACCGTGTTCCAGTTCGTCTTCGGCGTGAACCTGTATGGAGGTCCCCGCGGCGGCGCGGGCGAACTGACGGGCCCCTTCGGCAAACCCCGCGCGGGGCCGCCACTGGCGAGAATTCTGCTGCCCGCGATCGTGCCCGTCGCCATGGGCTGGCTGGTCCAAACCGGACTCCGCCCGATGGCGAAAGCCCTTCTGACCTTGATCGGCGGCGTCGCCTTGGTGCTGATCGTCGGCCAGCGCATTCCGCTTTTGCTGACCTGTCTCGGGCTCGCCGTCGTGGGGGTGCTGCTGCCGCGCCTGCGCTGGGGCGTGGCCGCCGCGGGAGTCACGGTCGCCGTGCTGCTCGCGGCCTCGCCCGTCGTCGCGCCCGAGGCACATCACCGGCTGGTGGAACAATTCTCCAGCCAGATGACGCATTTCTCCTCCAGCCACTACGGCAAACTTTACGCGCGCGCGCTCGAAATCGGCGTTCGTAACCCGGTCACCGGCCTCGGCGGCGAAGGGTACCGGCACGGCTGCGTCGATCCCCAATATTTCCGGCCCAGCTTCGACGGCGCCGATGCGACCGGCGGCGGGCGCGAGATTTGTTGGAACCATCCGCATAATTATTACCTGGAAGCCCTGGTGCTCGGCGGCATCCCCGGCCTGATCCTGTTTTGCGCGATGGCCATCGCCTTCCTGGCGGCACTCGGCAAAGGCCTGTGGCGCGACCCGGACCCGTTACGCGTGGCCCTGTTCGCCGCGGCTTTCCTGCATTTCTGGCCCATCGCCTCGTCCACCGGCTTCGTCGCCATGCCCGTCGCCGGGTGGGCCTTTCTGCTGTTGGGCTGGGGGCTGGCCGAGGCACGTTGGCCGAAATCCGCCGGCCACCCTATATAGGCGCGGATACCATGAACACGCGGAGCTTACCCCATGTCTGACACCCCGAACGATCTGATCCCGGTCACGGTGCTCACCGGCTATCTCGGGGCCGGCAAGACCACCTTGCTGAACCGCATCCTGACGGAGAACCACGGCCGCAAATACGCCGTCGTCATCAACGAGTTCGGCGAACTCGGCGTCGATAACGACCTGGTCGTGGACACCGACGAGGAAGTGTTCGAAATGAACAACGGCTGCATCTGCTGCACCGTGCGCGGCGACCTGATCCGCATCGTCGGCGGGCTGATGAAGCGGCGCGAAAAATTCGACGGAATCATCATCGAGACCACCGGCCTCGCCAACCCGGCCCCCGTCGCCCAAACCTTCTTCGTCGATGAGGGCGTGAAAGCCCGCACCCGGCTGGACGCCATCGTCACGGTGGTCGATGCGAAACATCTGCCCCTGCGGCTCGCCGACAGCCATGAGGCCGAGGACCAGATCGCCTTCGCCGACGTCATCATCCTGAACAAGACCGATCTGGTGACGCCGGACGAACTCGAGGCCGTGGAAGCCCGAATCAAAGCCATCAACCGCCACGCCATCATCCACCGCACCCAGCGGTCCGAGGTCGCGATCGACCAGGTGCTGAACCGCGGTGCCTTCGATCTGAGCCGCATCCTAGCGTTCGAACCCGACTTCCTGGATGGCGACGACGATCACGAGCACAACGAGGATATCGCGTCGCTGAGCTTCGAGTTGGAAAAACCGATTGACCCGGAAAAGTTCAACGCCTGGATCGGGGCGCTGTTGCAGGAACAAGGCCAGGACCTGCTGCGCACGAAAGGCATTCTCAGCTACGCCGGCGAGCCGCGGCGCTTCGCGTTCCAGGCCGTGCACATGATCGCCGACGGCGATTTCATCGGGAATTGGAAAGAGGGCGATCCTCGGGTCAGCCGGATCGTGTTCATTGGCCGCAAACTGAACCGGCCGCGGCTGCGGCGCGGGTTCGAGGGATGCGCGGCGGACTGATGCGGTCCGGTTGGGTGATTTACCGGATGCGCGCGCCCCTCTCGTCACGGCACGCCGCCAACCTCTCGTCATGGCGTGCCGTCGCCCCCACTTCGTCATGGCCCGGCTTGACCGGGCCACCGGGCGCGGCCCGGCCTGACGGACCAGGCGCGCGCCACGCCCCCTCCGCCCCCCGCACGCGATGATCGGACGACCATGAGCCAGACCAAGCGAAAAGCCGACTTCCTCATCGACACCCGCGGCGTCCAACGCGCTTTGGATGCCTTCGTCGTCGCCGCCCGCTTCTCCCGCGACAACGCAACCGTCGCTTTCGCTCTGGGAGACGGCACCGTGCGCCTGGTCACGGTCGCGGACCCCGCCGGAGACTGGCGGTCCGTGGACGTTCACGAAGGTGCCGTCTTGTCCTTCGCCACCGGCACGGGGCCCGCCGACTTCGTCTCCGGCGGCGACGACGGCAAACTCCGCCGGATCGCCGCCGCCGGCGAGGCCGCCGACATCGCCGGCTTCGGCATGAAATGGGTCGAGCAAGTCGCCTCCCACGCGCTCGATAAAGGCAAAGGCCTCATCGCCGCCGGCGTCGGAAAGGTCGTGCACCTGTTCGATGAAACCGGCAAAAAACTGAAAGAGTGGACCCACCCCTCCACGGTCACCGGCCTGACCTTCGACGGCAAAGGCAAACGGGTCGCCACCTCCCATTACAACGGCGCCACCCTGTGGTTCGTCGCCGCCAAAGTGGACACCCCCCGGAAACTGGAATGGAAGGGCAGCCACATCGCCCTCGCCATGCACCCGGAGGGCGACGCCGTCGTCACCGCCATGCAGGAAAACTCCCTCCACGGCTGGGGCCTGCCGGAAGGCAAGCACATGCGCATGAGCGGCTATCCCTCCAAAACCCAATCCCTGTCCTTCTCCAAAGGCGGCAAGTGGCTGGCCAGCAGCGGGTCCGACGCCATGGTCCTCTGGCCCTTCTTCGGCGGCGGCCCCATGGGCAAAGCGCCGATCGAGTTGGCTGGCGGGGACGGGATCAACTGCACCCAGGTCGCGGCCAATCCCCGCGATGACATCGTCGCCGGCGGGTTCGAGGATGGGCTGGTCGTGGTCGCGGATATCGGCTCCTCGCGCATCCTGCCCGTGGTACCGCCGGGTCAGGGGCCGGTGACGGCGCTGGCGTGGAGCGCGGATGGCACGCGCCTCGCCGTCGGGACCGAGAAAGGCCTCGCCGGGATCGTCGATTTCGCCAAACGGAGCTAGCGCCGTGGAATTGCCGAAACTCGGTCTGGGCACGTGGCCGCTGGCGGGCGCCGAAGGCCAGGCCGCCATCGAGAACGCGCTGCGTCTGGGTTTTCGGCACATCGACACGGGCCAGATGTACGGCAATGAATCAGAGGTCGGCGCGGCGATCGCGGCCTCGGGATTGCCGCGGAACGAAATCTTTTTGACCAGCAAGGTCTGCCACGCCCTGGCGACGCCGGAGGAAGCCCGGATTTCGCTGGACGAAAGTTTGCGAAAGCTGGGAACCGATTATCTGGATTTATGTTTAATTCATTGGCCGCGCGCGGGTCTGGATATTCCCGGCGTGCTGGAAATGCTGATGCGCGCCCAGGAGGCCGGCAAAATACGCCAGATCGGGGTGGCGAATTTTCCGTTGCGGCTGTTGCGTCTGGCGTACGACGAGGTCCGGGCGCCAATCGTCTGCGATCAGGTCGAATATCACGCCTTGCTGGACCAAAGCGCGCTTCTGAACTGGTTGCGCCCCAGGAACATGACCCTGATCGCCCATGTCCCCTTGGCCCGCGGACGCCTGATCGATCATCCCGATCTCGCCCGGATCGGCGCGCGGCACGGCGCGACCTCCGCGCAGGTGGCATTGAAATGGTTGCTGGATCAGGACGGCGTCGCGGCGATTCCGAAGGCGAGCCGCGACGCGAGTCAGCGGGAGAATTTGGCGGCGTTGGATCTTCGGTTGGACGATGCCGACCGGGCGGCGATCGCCGCGTTGCCCAAGGACCAGCGGGTCGTCGATCCGCCTTTCGCGCCAAAGTGGGACTGAGGAAACGACAGCGCCGGAACCGGCGGTCTTCGGGCGTCGAGTGACCCGCCGGTTCTTTTGTCGACACCCACATTTTTACAAATCGGCTGACCGTTCCGTTTTCGTCATCGCCGTCCTCGATCGACCTCTGACCGGGTAAAATCGCGCGCTCGCCGCCGGCGAAACGCCTCGGTCACCCGGTTTGGGCCCGGCGCCGAAGCGCGCCGAGTCCGAACACGCCAAGGCCGAAGATCGCCAGCGAGGCTGGTTCCGGCACCTGCGCGGCGTTGAAGAAGGCGCCGCCGCCCATGGAGGCATCGAGCACCTGGCTGAAATTTCCGGTCCCGTCGTTGAACTGGAAGAGGCCCGCGCCGAAATCCGGCACCAGCGTGGCGTAGATCTCGCCCGGGGCGAGCTGTGTCAGCACATGCGCTGTGCCGCTTCCGCCGAACAGGGTCATGTCGTCGAACGCGAATGTGTAAAGCGGATTGCCCATGAGCATGGGGTTGAGCATTGGCGTGTCGCCGAAATTCGCCAGCATCAGGATATCGTAACCCGGCAGGTCGTTCTGGAACCCCGTGGGTCCCATCCCGCTGGGCGTCAGGCTCAGGAACGCGGTGGTCCCCGCCGGATGATTCGCCACCAGCGACGCCAGCCGCGAATCGCCGGTGAGGAGATTGGATGGCAGCAGGCCATAGGCACCGGCGCCGCCCATCATGGACTGGTCGCCCTGTGCGTCGGACGCGATCAGCGGGGTGTTGGCCCCGGCGTACGGATTGAACGCCGTAGGCGCCAGGGATGGCGCGTTGACGACTGTGGTGTTGCTCGCGAAGGGGTTGAACAGAGGACCGTTCGGGGTGCTGACGCCCAGGACCGTGCGTCCAACGGAACCGGGGTTGCCATTGGGCGCGCCGCCGGCGCCACCCGATGTATCCGTTCCGCCCCCGAAGAAACCGAAATACGAGGTCGCGGCGATCAGCACCGTGCCCCCCGCGCCGCCTCCGCCCGCGCCGCCGGTGCCTCCGGTGCCACCACTGCCACCGGCCGAGCCATTGCCGCCGATCCCCGACACGCCATTCGGCGGCAGGGACTGCGCGCCAGGCGAACCGCTTTGTCCGGCCGCACCCGCCTCGCCGGCCCTGCCGGGAGACCCCTGCGCCAGAATCGCCCCCGCGGTGAAGACGCGTCCGGCGGCGTGTATCGCGATGGCGCCGCCGCCGCTGCCGCCCGCGCCGCCGATCCCGCCATCTCCGCCCGAACCTCCCGTTCCGCCCGTGCCACCGGGACGGCCAACGGTTTCAACGGAGAGGCTCGCCGTGCTGCCGCCGCCGCCACCTCCGCCGCCGGCGCCGGATGCGCCGCCTCCGCCGCCGCCACCGCTACCGCCCGCTCCGCCGCCAAGGCCGCCACTCAGCAGGGTGCCTCCCCCGGATATGGTGCCGCCCGGACCGCCATTGCCGCCGGTGCCGCCCTGCCCGCCGTTTCCACCCGGCAATGGCGCGCTCTGTCCGGGCAATCCCGCGCTGAAGAGACCCGTGGCCGCGCCGCCATTCCCGCCCGGGGTCGCCGAACCGCCGATGCCACCGGCGCCTCCGGTGCCACCGGTCCCCGTGCCCCCCGCGGCGAACCCGGACCCGCCTTGTTCGGCGTTGAAGCCGTTGCCTCCGCTGGCCCCCGCCGCGCCATTTCCGCCCGTCGTGAGGAAGCCGCCATGTCCCCCGGCCGCCGCGACACCCGGGAATCCGCGCCCGACACCCCCCGGCGCGAAGTTTGACGGTTGGGCGGCGCTGCCGCCGCCGACGCCGGCGAACCCTGGGCCGGCGCTGACGTCGACGCGGGCGTTAAAGCCGATATTCACATTGTTGCCGACGATCAGGTCGAGCGGACGGCTGCCGACCGCGGTCAGGAAATCGCCGCCGGGAAATCCCCCGTTCAGCGTCAGATCGCCGTGCACAATGAATTGCCGGGACCCGTCCACCGGGTTGACCGCGCCGGGGCTGACCGTGACCCCCTGAATACTGCTCGCCGCCGCGCCATTGACGGTGAAGGTTCCGAGGTCGGTGTTGAACACGATCGTATCGACCGCCCGCGCGGCCGGAACCAGGGCGGTGCCGCCGATCAAAACGGCGTAGAAGCTCGTGCGCAGGGGCGCCAGCGTGGCTCGAAGCGAAATCATGACGGTATCCATATATTATGGGAAATGAGGCGCGTGGCGCGGCTCAGCGCGCCAAGCCGGGGAGTTCGACACCGGTCACCCGCGCGGCGGTCGCTCTGTCGCCGGCCGGGGAGTGGATCGAGAGCACGCCATTCGCGTGCGTGCCGTTCGGATAGATGCCGTTCAGCGTCATGCCATTAATCGTCATGCCGTTCAGCGACAGGCCGTTCGCCGACAGGCCGTTCGGCTCGATGGCCGCCCGCGCGGGCATCGCGCCGAACAGCAGGGGGGTGGCGAGACTGGCGAGAACGAAAATCTTTATCATGACTTGGTTTCCCTTCGGTGTGATCCGGCTGGGCTCATGGCCACCGGCGATGACGGGACCATGCCTCCGATCCCAAAGGCCTGCTTGTGGGAGGTCTTGCCTTTCCCCGTGGAAAGTCTGATTTATTTCAAAGGACGCATGGGCCTGCCCCGCCAGGACCGGAAAATCGGGGCGGCATGCGCGGATGGGAGGCAGGATGCGGTATCGATTTGGCGCCCATGCTCTCGATCTGGCGCGCCGGGAGTTACATCGCGACGGCGCACCGGTCGTCGTCGAACCGAAAGTCTTCGATCTGCTGGCGTATCTGCTGGAAAACCGCGACCGCGTCGTCGGCAAGGGCGAACTGGTCGAACAGGTCTGGGGCGGCCGGATCGTCTCCGACGCCGCCATCGATACCGCCGTGAAGGCGGCGAGACAGGCCGTCGGCGACAGCGGCGCGGCGCAGGACACGATTCGGACGATCCCGCGTAAAGGCGTGCGGTTTGTCGCCGCGGCCGGCGCGGAAATGGACGCGCCTTTTGTTCCCGCGAACCCCACGCTACCGGCGCTGCCCGATAAACCCTCGATCGCCGTGCTGCCGTTCAACAACATGAGCAGCGATCCAGAACAGGAATATTTCGCCGACGGCCTGACCGAGGACATCACCACCGGCCTCGCGCGGCTGCACTGGCTGTTCGTGATCGCGCGGAACTCCGCCTTTACATATAAGGGTAAAGCCGTCGATGTCCGCGCGGCCGGCGCCGAACTGGGAGTCCGGTATTTGCTGGAAGGCGGCATCCGCACCGCTGGCGGAACAATCCGGGTGACCGCGCAGTTAATCGACGCCGAAACGGCCGCGCATATCTGGGCTGGCCGCTACGACCGCCCGATCGGCGATATCTTCGCGGTGCAGGACGAAATCACCGAAAGCGTGGTCGCCGCGATCGAACCTCACCTCTACGCCCGCGAAGGCTATCGCGCCCAAAACCAGCCACCAGAGAGCATGGACGCCTGGGCCTGTGTCTCCCGCGCCGTCCCGCTGATGCTGAAACTGACCCGTCAGAACAACCTGGAGGCCCGGAAATTCCTGGAACAGGCCGTCGCCATCGCCCCCGGCTACGCCCGCGCCCATGCGGTCCTCGCCTGGGCGGAATGGTGGAGCGGGTTGTGTTTTTGGACAAACGATCTCGCGGGAACCTACGCTAAAGCCATGGCCCGCGCCGAGCAGGCCGTCGTGCTCGACCCCGCCGAGCCCTGGGCTCGTCTCGCATTCGGAATGTCTCTTAGCACCGCGGGCGAGCACGATCGCGCACTGGCGCAACTGGAAACGGCCCTGCAATTGAACCCAAGCTTCGCGCTTGGCCATACCTTCCACGGCCAGGCCCTGGCCCGCGCGGGACGCTTCGAACAAGGCGTGGAAGCCTCCGCGAAAGCCCTGCGCATGAGCCCGGTCGACGATTTTTCCGGCGTTTATCACGTGTTTCACGGCCTCGCTTTATTGGGCGCGCGGCGGTTCGAGGAAGCGCTTGCCGCCTCTCGGAAATCCGTGTCGGCGCACCCCGATTTTCCCGGCCATTACCATGTGATGATCAGTTGTTGCGGTTATCTCGGGTTGTTGGAGGAGGCCAAACCGCTGATCGCGGCGCGCAACCGGATCGGCCCGCCGCTGCGATGGTCGTCGTTCCTGCATAATCAAGAATTGAATCGCCAGGCGGCGATGTCGGCGGAAGGCCTGCGGCTGGCGGGCGTGCCGGAATAACGGTGTTGCGATTGGGATCGATTTCTCTCACGATCCCCACATCCGGCCAGGCAATCGGACCCGGCCGCGAACCCACGGGTGACCGGACATGCCAATAACAACATTCCGGGACATTCCGGTGCATACCGAGACCTGGGGCACTGGCCGCCCGCTTTTGCTGTTGCACGCCGGCGGAAGTTCCAGCGCGCAATGGCAAAAATGGCGCCGCTGCTCCAGGATCGGTGCCGCCTCATCGCCCCGGATCTGTTGGGTTTCGGCCGCACCGGCGCCTGGCCGGTCCCCGGCGAACTGACGCACGATCTGCAAGCCGATCTCGTTGCGGCCCTGATCGACGGCGACGGATGCGGTTCCGTCGATGTCCTCGGTCATTCCTATGGCGGCGCGACCGCTCTCCGGCTCGTCGCGCGGCGGCCGGAACTGGTGCGGAGCCTTGTGCTGGTGGAACCGGTCGTCACCGTGTTGTTGCGAGAGGCCGGCGACACGCTGTTCGACGAATATCGCGGCATGGCCGAAGGGTTCATCCACTTCGCGCGCGCGGCCCAGCCAGAGGATGCGTGGCGGTTGTTCCTCGATTACCGCAACGGCCCAGGGACCTGGGCTGGCATGCAGGAGCGCGCGAAAGCCCGCTTTCTGAGCCAAACGGACCAGACCCTGGACGGTTTTCTGTCGAACCTGTCGAACCCGACCACTCTGGCGGAATGCAGGGGCATCGCGGTGCCCACGACGATCGTGTGCGGTGCGGATACCACCGCGCCCGACCGGCGCGTGACCGAATTGCTGCGCGCGGCCATGCCGGAAAGCCAATACACGATCGTTCCGGGTGCCGGTCACATGTCCCCACTGACACACCCCGACGCGCTCGCGCGGATCGTGCTCGACCATCTCGGCATCTGACGCCAGGGAGATCGCGGTTAAAGACGGCACGCGTTCGACACGGATCTCCACCTCGCGCCCATGCCCGTGGCATCGCACCCGCCGCCCATACGTCCGGACGCGAAAAAGGCGCGGGCCTTCGCGGCGTCGCCAATGCCGGAGGACCCCGGCGGCGATGCGCGCATTTTCGCCGATTTTGGGCGCTTCCGGACGGCGGTGCCGCGACATTTGGCGGACACCGGCCCCCGCGCGCGGGCCTGACCGGCCGGCGGCGGTTGCGGTGTCAGGCCGGGTCCGCGCTATGATGGGGGAAATCGGATCGAGTCGCGCATGTCTGTTCCCGCCCTTCGCATCGGTGTCGCCGGTGCCGGACACTTCGGCCGCTACCACGCTTTGAAGGTGGCCGCGTCCGGTCGCGCGCGCCTGGTAGGGGTCTACGACCCGGACACGGAGCGGGCGAAGACCGTCGGCTGGGAAGCCGGCGCGCCAGACATGCCGCTGGACGCCTTGCTGGCGGGCATCGACGCCCTGATCGTCGCCGCGCCGGCGGAGGCGCACCACGCTTTGGCCGTCCAGGCCCTGCGCATGGGCAAGCACGTGCTGGTGGAAAAGCCGGTCGCCTCGACCCTGGCGCAGGCCGACGAGCTGGCGACGCTGGTGCGTGAGACGGGTCTGGTGTTGCAGGTAGGTCATTTGGAGCGGTTTTCCGCCGCTTACCAGGCGCTGGCGCGGCGCACCCAGGCGGCGCTTTATATCGACGCGGTGCGGATCGCGCCGTTTAAGCCAAGGGGGACGGATGTGTCCGTCATCCTCGACCTGATGATCCACGACCTCGACCTGGTGCTGGCCCTGGTGGACAGCCCCATCGAATCGGTGGAAGCCGTGGGCGCGCCCATCGCCAGCGAGTTCGAGGATATCGCCAACGCTCGCCTGCGCTTCGAAAACGGCGCGGTGGCGACCATCACCGCCAGCCGCGTGTCGATCCGGACCGAGCGGCGGATGCGCATTTTCGCCCGCGACTCCTATCTCGCGGCGGATTTTTCGACCCGGAAACTGACCGTCATCGGCAAGGGAATCGGCCAGAAACTGCCAGGGGTAGCGGAGTTCGGGATCGAGGAAGCATCCTGGGACGACCATGATTCGCTCGCCGCCGAACATGCCGCGTTCCAGGCCTCGATCCTGGACGGCGAGCCGGTGCTGGTGGATGTCGCGGCGGGCAGGCGGGCCTTGTCGGCGGCGCTGGACGTGGCGAAGGCCATGGCCGAATCACGCGGGCGGATGGAGCGCGGCGGGTTGCTGTAGCAGGTCCAGGACCACCGCCGCGGCCGCCTCCGACGGGGTTTTTCCGCCGGGCGCGCGGAGCATGCCCAGCGGAACGGCGAAAGCGGCGCGTTGGGCGGCGGCGCCCTCTGGGGTCAGAATTACCCGCAACGCGGCGGCGAGTTTGTCCGGCGTGGCATTGTTTTGCAGCAACTCCGGCACGATCTCCCGGTCCGGCAGAATGTTCAGGATCGAGATGTAGCGGGTTTTTATCATGGCCCGGACCATGAGCGCGGTCACGGCGTGAATACGGTAGGTGACGACCATCGGCACCCCGGCAACCGCGAGTTCCAGCGTGGATGTGCCCGATTTCGTCAGCGCGGCGGCGGCGGCGGCGAAGGCGTCGTGCTTTTCCTCAGGGCCTTCGACCAGGATGGGCGGGCGCGGCCAGGATTTCGTGGCCTCGCGCACGGCCTCTCGCACCGGGGCGGCCAGCGGCAGCACCGGGACGATCCCGGCGCCCAGCCGGTCCAACGTCGCCCGGAACACGGGGAGAAGATAGGAAATCTCCATGCGGCGGCTGCCGGGCATCAGGATCAGGACGCGGTCGTCCGGCGCCAGGCCATGGCGGGCACGGAAGCGGGTGGGGTCGCCGGGTTTGGCGCCGGTTTCCAGGACGGGATGGCCGGTGAAGGTCGCGGGCAGATTGTGGCGGGCGAACAAATCGGCTTCGAAGGGCAGCAGGCACAGCATCCGCTCCCACAGGCCCGGGTATTTTTTCGCCCGGCGTTCTTTCCAGCCCCAGATTTGCGGGGCGACATAGTGGACACGGGGAATGCCCATGGGCTGGATCGCGCGCAGTACGCGCAACGTGAAGCCTGGGGAGTCGATGGTGACGATCAGGTCCGGCCGTTTCGCCTCGATATCCGCGATGGTTTCCCGCAGGCGGCGCCGGATCAGCCGGATTTTCGGCAGCACTTCCAAAAATCCCATCAACGCGAGGTCGCGGAGCGGGAAGAGGGTCGAAAACCCTTGCGCGGTCATCGCGACACCGCCAACCCCCGTGAACGACGCGTCGGGGCGGTGTTTCCGGATGGCGCGCATCAGCCGCGCGCCAAGCTCGTCGCCGCTTTGTTCGCCCGCGATAAGGTAAATGAGCGGCATGTCCCCGCGATACCCCATTGACCTCGGCCTTGTCATCCTGTGGGTTGCCGCCGCCATCGCCTCGGGAGGCCGCCGGTCCCATGTCGCGTCTTGTCGTTGTTTCGAACCGCGTCGCGCCAATTCAGGAAGGCGAGGCCACCGCGGGGGGGCTCGCCGCGGGTGTGCTGGACGCGCTGCGCCAGAAGGGCGGGATATGGTTGGGCTGGAGCGGCAATATCCGCGACGTGCCGGAACAGCAGCCGGAGCATATCGTGGGAGCGATCTCGCTGTTCACGATCGATTTGTCGCGGAAGGATTACGACGAATATTACCGCGGTTTCGCCAATGGCACGCTGTGGCCGGTGCTGCATTATCAGATCGGTCTGGGCCGTTTCGAGTGGGTGGAATACGAGGGGTATCGCCGGGTCAACAGCCTGTTCGCGCAGGCGCTGGCGAAGCTGGCGCGGCCGGACGATCTGATCTGGGTGCACGATTATCAGTTGCTGTACATGGCCGAGGCGGCGCGGGACGCGGGCCTGACCAACCGGATCGGGCTGTTTTTGCACACGCCGTTCCCCGCGCCGGGCGTGTTCATGACCATTCCTGCCCATGCGGACCTGTTTCGCGCGGTCTGCCAATACGATTTGATCGGGTTTCAGACGGAGATCGATCGCGCGGCGTTCCTGGATTACGCCGTGCGGCACGCGGGCGGCACGGTGCGCGACGAGGTGCTTTCGGTCTTCGATCGCATCGTCCGCGTCGGCGTTTATCCGATTGGGGTGCATGTGGACGAGGTCAGGGCCTCGGCCGAACTGCCGCGCAACCGGCGCCAGGCAACCCGCATCCGGGCGGCGCTGCTGGACCGGTTGATCCTGAGCGTGGACCGGCTCGATTACTCGAAGGGTTTGCCCCAGCGGTTCGCGGCGTTCGAGCGGTTTTTGGCGGAATATCCCGCGCATCACAATCTCGTGACATTCATGCAGATCGCGCCGCCGTCGCGGTCCGATATCGAGACTTATCAGGCGATAAGGCGGGAACTGGAAGGCGAGGCGGGCCGGATCAACGGGCGGTTCGCGGAGGTGGACTGGGTTCCGTTGCGGTATCTAAACAAAAGCTTCGAGCGGAATGTGCTGATGCCGCTCTATGCCGCGGCGCAGGCGTGTCTGGTGACGCCGTTGCGGGACGGGATGAATTTGGTGGCGAAGGAGTTCGCCGCCGCGCAGGACCCGGACGATCCCGGCGTTCTTATTCTGTCGGAATTCGCCGGCGCGGCCCGGGAACTTGGGGATGCGTTGCTGGTTAATCCGTACGACGAGGCGGGTGTCGCGGCCGCCATGGATCGGGCTTTGACGATGCCGCTGGAGGAACGCCAGGACCGGCATCGCGGCATGCTGGCGGCGATGCGGGAGAACAGTCTGGAACGCTGGCGCGACCGGTTCGTGGCGGATTTAGGCGGTCAGGGGTGACGATCGACTTCCGGCAGGATGGCGGTTTTTAGCGGCAGGATTTGGCCCATCCAGACGGCGTTAATCGTGTGATCGTCGAGCGGACGGCCGGATTCCGGATGCAGCAGGATAGTGAGACCATTTTGGTTCATGGTCAGGAACGGCGCGAGGCCGGGAAACTGGTCCGGTTCGAAGGCGATCTGATACATCGCCTGGGGGTGCGGTCCCACGGGGATGTCGTGCCAGCGGCCCATCGTCACTTTGAAACCTTGTTCGACGGCGGCACGGAGTTCCGCCGCGCGGGGGCGGCTGATGGCGTCGTAGTAGATATGGGCGTGCCAGGCCTTGATGCGGGCGGGATCGATCATGAGGCCTCCAGGAGTCGTTTCACATCGCGTTTGACGACTTTTCCGTATCCGGATTTCGGCAGTTCCGGCCAGACGACATAGGTCGCGGGATGTTTGTAACGGGCGAGTTTGCCCTCGATATGCGCGGCAACGCCGGCTTCGTCGAAGGTCGCGTTGGGCGCCAGGACGACGACGGCGACGCCGGTTTCGCCCCATTTTTCGTGCGGCATGCCAAGGACACAGGCCTCAGCGATGGCGGGGTGGGTGAGGAGGAGTTCTTCGACTTCGCGCGGATAGACGTTGGACCCGCCGGAGATGTACATGTCGGAGGCGCGTCCGGTGATGTAGAAGAAGCCGCGTTCGTCCATATGACCAAGGTCGCCGGTGTGGAACCAGCCGTATGTCGTGGCTTTCGCGGTGGCTTCGGGGTTGTCGTGATACCCAGCGAAGACTCCGGGACCGCGGACGCAGATTTCTCCCGTTGCGCCCGGCGGGACATGGGCGCCGGTGTCGTCGATTATGGCGACATCCATGCCGGTTCTGGGGAAGCCGCAGCTACCAACGGGCATTTCGTCGTCGTTCAGGCTGTGGCAGGAGGACGGGAGGACGGTGATGTTGCCGGTGACCTCGCCCATGCCGAAATATTGCACCAGCACGGGGCCGAGTTTTTCCAGCGCGTGTTTCTGGTCGGCGCGATACATCGGGGCGCCGGCGTAGATGACATGGCGCAGGCTGGAATGATCGTACTGGTCCACGGACTCGTGACGAGTCAGCATCGTCAGGATCGTGGGCACGGTGAACATATTGCTGACCCGGTGCTTTTCCACCAGGCGCCAGGCTTCCGCGATATCCAGCCGTTCGCTGGGCATTAGAACCGTGACGGCGCCGCGCGCGATCTGCGGCAGCGCGTGAATGCCCGCGCCGTGCGACAAGGGCGCGACGACGAGGGAGGCGTCGTGTTCGGTGGTGCCCGGCATCAGGTCGCAGAGATGGTTGCAGACGATATATTCCATTTGCCCGTGCGTCAGAATGCCCGCTTTTGGGCGGCCGGTGGTGCCGGAGGTGTAGAAGAACCAGGCGGGGTGGTCGCGATCGACGTCCGCCAGAGTCTTTTCCGCGTCGGGGCCGGTGGCCATGGTTTCCCAATCGCCGGGGATCGAGATTTCGAGGCGGCAGGCGGGGTTTTCGGCTTTGGCCGCGGCGGCGTGTTCTGGGAAGGCGTCGTCGAAGATATGGACGGAGGCGCCGGAGGAGGTGGCGAGATACGCGACCTCTGGCGGTGTCAGGCGGAAATTCGTGGGCACCCAGGTGCCGCCAAGGATCCATGTGGCGAACATGGATTCGAGAACGGCGTTGGAATTGCGGGCGTGAAGCAGGACGCGGTCGCCGTGCTTCACGCCGCGCTTTTTCAGCGCGCCCGCGGCTTTTTGGGCGCGGGTGTTCAGTTCCGCCCATGTCCAGGTTTGGTCTCGCCAGACCAGGGCGGGGCGGTTGGGAAACCGCCGCGCCGACTGGACCAGGAGGTGTGCGAGGTTGGAGGTGGGTATCAGCGGAGTGGCTCCAGAATGGACACGTAATTGGCGACGGCCGCGCCGCCCATGTTGAAGACCCCGCCGAGATCGGCTTTGGGGAGTTGCATGCCTTCCGGGGCCTGACCGCAGAGTTGCATGGCGGTGATGGCGTGCATGGAGACGCCGGTCGCGCCGATCGGATGTCCTTTGGCTTTCAGGCCGCCGGAGGGGTTGACGGGCAGGCGGCCGTCTTTTTGGGTCCAGCCTTCGAGGACGGCGCGGGCGCCCTGTCCTGGCGCGGTGAGGCCCATGGCTTCGTATTCCATGAGTTCCGCGATGGTGAAGCAGTCGTGCGATTCGACGAAGGACAGATCGTTGATCTTGATATCCGCCGCTTGCAGGGCCTGGCGCCAGGCGATTGCGGCGCCCTCGAACAGGGTGATGTCGCGTTTGCTGATGGGGAGGAAATCGTTGACCTGGACGGCCGCTTTGAAGCGGACGGCTTTGCCCATGGCGCGCGCGGTTTCTTCGTCGGCGAGGATCAGGGCGGCGGCGCCGTCGGACACCAGCGAGCAATCGGTTCGTTTCAAGGGCGGTGCGACGTAGGGGTTTTTGTCGGAGGGGTTACGGCAAAAATCGTAGCCCAGGTCTTTGCGCATTTGCGCCCAGGGGTTGTCGACGCCATTTTTGTGGTTCTTGGCGGCGATGGCGGCGAGGGCGTCGGACTGGTCGCCATGGCGCTGGAAATAGGTTTCGGCGATTTTGCCGAAGACGCCGGCGAAGCCCGCGGGGATGTCGGATTCTTCTTTTTGGTAGCTGGCTTTGAGGAGAATGTCGCCGACTTCCTTGCCGGGCGTGGCGGTCATTTTCTCGACGCCGATGACGAGGGCGAAACGGCCGCGTCCGCTGCGGAGGAAATCGCGGGCGCCGTGGATGGCGGCGGTGCCGGAGGCGCAGGCGTTTTCATAGCGTGTGATGGGGCGGTGGCGGAGTTCGGGCAGGTGTTGGAGCACCAGCGAGGCCGGGAAGTCCTGGGGGGAGAAGCCGTTGTTGAACAGGCTGAGAAAGGTGCCTTCGATCTCGTGCGGCGCGATGCCGGCGTCGGCGATGGCGGCGCCGGCGACGCGGCCGATCAGGGATTCGATGTCGGGGTCTTCCAGTTTGCCGAAGGGCGAGTGCGCCCATCCGACGATGCAGGCTTCGGTCATGTGAGGGTCTCCTGTCGAACGATGGGGGGTATTTTGCCATGTTTGGCGGGGGATGGCGATGGTGGATTGGTCACGCGGTCAGGGGCGCGGCATCCGGCTTTCGTCGTCCGGCGAGGGATTTGCGGGCCGTCGGGCTGGGTTACGAACGCATCGTTCGAGATTCAGCCTTATGCCGCTGTCCAGCCGCCATCGATCACCAGGCTCTGCCCGGTCATGAACGACGAGGCATCGGATGCCAGAAACACCACGCCGCCCGCCATGTCCTTCGGGGTCGCGAACCGGCCCAACGGTGTTCCCGCCAGCATCCGTTGTCCGTGGACGTCGTGGGTGAGGAGTTCGTGTGTCAGGTCGGTGTCCACCCAGCCCGGCGCCAGTGTGTTCACGCGGACGCCGCGGGAAGCCCAGTCGATCGCCAGGGCTTTGGTCATGAGTTCCGCGCCGCCTTTGGACGCGCAATAGGGCACCGATCGCATCAGCCCGACGTGACCGGCGACGGAGCTGACGTTGATCACCGAGCCACCTTCCTTCATCGCGCCGCCGAGATATTTACAGCACAGGAACAATCCGGTCAGGTTGATGTCGACGATGTGCTTCCATTCCTCAAGGCTTGTGCGGTCGATCATCTTGAAGATCGGGTCCACGCCGGCGTTGTTCACGAGCACGTCGATCTTGCCGTGTCGCGCGAGGACGGCGTCGCGGAGCGCGATGACGTCGTCTTCCTTGGACACGTCGGCGGGGTGAGACCAGGTGTCGCCGCCGATTGCCGCGGCGGCCTCGTCAAGGGTGGTTTTCGTGCGCCCTGAAAGCACGACGGTGGCGCCGTTACGCGCCAGGCCCTCGGCCATGCCGCGGCCGATGCCGCGGCCGCCGCCGGTGACGATGCAGATTTTGCCGGTCAGGTCGAAGTCGTGGCTCACCAGTTCGCTCCGTCGCGGTTGATTTTTTGCGCGAGGCTCCAGCGGTGGACTTCGGAGGGGCCGTCGTAAATGCGAAAACCGCGGACTTCGTTGAAGATGCGGGCCACGAGGGTTTCGCCGGTGACGCCCTGGCCGCCGAGCACCTGGACGCAGCGATCGACCACGCGCCAGATGGCTTCCGAACAAAAAACTTTCGCCATCGAGGATTCGGTGCCGCCGCGGGCGCCCTGGTCCAGCAGCCAGGCCGTGTGCCAGATCGAAAGGCGGGACATACGGATATCGATCTCGTTGTCGGCGAGTTGGAAGCCGACGCCTTCGTGGTCGATCAGTTTACGGCCGAAGACTTCTCGCCGTTTCGCGTAATCGGTGGCGATGTCGTGCGCCCGGCGGGCGGTGCCGAGCCAGCGCATGCAATGGGTCAAACGCGCGGGCGCCAGCCGGACCTGTGCGTAACGAAAACCTTTGCCGGGTTCGCCAAGGATGTCGGTGGCGGGGACCCGCAAATTGTTGAAGCGGACGACGGCATGACCGCCAGAAAATGCGCTGTCGAGGCTGTCCATTTGGCGGACGATTTCGATGCCGGGCTGGTCCATGTCGGCGAGGAACATGGTGGCGTGGCCGTCGTCGTCCTTGGCCATGATGATGGCGAAGGCGGCGCCGTCGGCTCCGGTGATGAACCACTTATCGCCGTTTATGACGTAATGGTTGCCATCCTTGCGGGCGGTGGTGTTCATCGCTGAGGGGTCGGACCCGGCGCCGGGCGAGGGCTCGGTCATGCAGAAGCAGGAGCGTGTGGCGCCGGATGCCAGCGGACGTAGCCAGCGTTCTTTTTGTTCCTTGGTCGCGACGGCTTCCAGGAGGTGCATGTTGCCTTCGTCGGGGGCGAAGATATGCATCGCGACGGGTCCCAGCAGCGAGTAGCCGGCTTCCTCGAAAACGATGGCTTTGGCGACGTGGTTCAGCCCGAGCCCGCCCCATTCGGTGCCGACATGGGGGGCGGTGAAGCCGGCTTCGCGGCCCAGAGCGACGAGTTCGACGCGAAGGGCTTCGGTGGGGCCGTGGTGTGTCTGGCGTTTGTCGCCTTCCATTGGCAGGATTTTGTCCCGGATGAAGACGCGGGCGCGTTGTTGCAGGTCCTGCAACTCGGGGGTCAGGGAAAAATCCATCAGAAGGCGCGTCCTTGGGCGATTTCGTGGGTGAATTCCAATATCCCGGTGCCGATGGCGGTCAACGGGGCGTAGCGCGGTTCGGTGGTGGCGCCGCTGCGGTAGCGGAAGCCGAGTTGTAAAAATATCACCGATAGTTTGTACATGGTCGCGACACGGTGGAACAGGATGTTCGACACGTCGCGTCCCGTGATTTTCGCATAGGCTTCGACGGCGTCGAGGCGCGGGCAGAGCCCAACCTCGACGGCCGGCATTTGTTTCATATCGTGCATGGCCCAGGGATCGTCGTCGTGAATCCAGTAGGACAGCAACGTGCAAAAATCGAACAAAGGATCGCCGCGGGTGCCTTGATCCCAGTCCACGACAGCGACGGGGGCCAGAGTGACCGGGTCCAGAATGATATTGTTCAATTTGAAATCGTTGTGCAGCAGCCCGGGCGCGCCTTCCGGCACGATATTCTTTTCCAGCCACGCGCCGACGTCGCGATGCAGCGCTTCGGTGCCGTCTTCCATCGCGGCCAGCCCGCGTTTGGTCCAGCCGGAGACGGCGCGCGCCAAAAACCCCTCGGGGCGGCCGAGATCGTCCAGGCCGATGGCTTTGGTATCGACGGCGTGGATGGCGGCGATGGTTTCCAGCAGGACTTCCGAGATGCGCGGGCCGAAACCCGGCCTCGCGGCCAGGTCCGGCGGGACGTGTTCGCGGACGACTAGGCCGGGCCGGTATTCCAGGATCTGGAAGCGCTGGCCGCAGACGGTGGGGTCGTCGCACAGATGAAAACTTCGGGGCACGAAGGGCAGCGCGTCCGGCAGCCGCGACAAAATCCTGTGCTCGCGGGCCATGTCGTAGGCGCCCGCCGGCAGTTCGCCCATGGGCGGACGCCTGAGCACGGCGGGCTTGCCGTCGAGATGGATCAGATAATTCAGGTTGGCGAGGCCGCCGGCGAACTGGCGCGGCGGCGGGTCGGTGTCCAGGCGCAGCCCGTGGCGCGCGAGGTAGGCGCGCACGGACGCCCAATCCAGCGGGACGCTCTCTTCGGGTCCTCTTAAATCGCCTTCCGGCACGCGTCCTCCTGTTGGCTTGCGGGCGGTCCTGGTAGTAGCCAATACTGATACAGGAGGAACGCGATGACGCAAACGGGCGCGAGGGCGGGGGCTGACACCGTGAAACGGGCCGCCGTGTTGGGCGCGGGCACGATCGGCGCGAGCTGGACGGCGTGGTTTTTGGCGCGCGGCATCTCCGTGACGGTGTGGGACCCTCGGCCGGAGGCGGAGGCTTATGTGCGGCGTTATGTCGCGGAGGCCTGGCCGGCGATGTCGCGGATCGGGATGATCGACGGGGCTTCGCCCGACGCCTGGCAATTCGTGGCGACGGCGGAGGCGGCGGTCGAGGGGGCGGATTTCGTCCAGGAAAACGCGCCGGAGCGGTTGCCGATCAAGCGGGAGCTTTACGCGCGCATCGATGGGGTGTTGGGCGCGGACGCGATCTTGGCGTCGAGCACGTCCGGTTTGATCATGACGGAGATGCAGGCGGGGTTTCGCTCGGCGGCGCGGATGGCGGTGGGGCACCCGTTCAATCCACCGCATCTCATTCCGCTGGTGGAGGTGGTCGGCGGCAAGGAAACGGCGCCAGAAACGATCGCCTGGTGTCTGGAATTTTATCGGGCCATTGGCAAAAAGCCGATTCACATCAGGAAGGAGGCGCCGGGGCATTTGGGCAACCGGTTGCAGGCGGCGCTGTGGCGGGAGGCGGTGAGCGCGGTGGTCACGGGCCTGGCCTCGGTGGAGGATGTCGATACGGCGATATCGGCCGGCCCAGGGCTGCGATGGGCGGCGATGGGGCCGCATATGACGTTCCATCTGGGCGGCGGCGAGGGCGGAATGGCCCATATGATGGAACAATTTCGTCCGGTGTTCGAAACATGGTGGGCGTCGATGACGACCCCGGAACTGACCGACGACACGATCCGCCAGATCGTCGAGGGCGTGGCGGCGGAGGCGAAGGGGCGCTCCATCGCCGAACTGGCGGCGGAACGGGACCGGATTTTGCTGCCTTTGTTGGAACTGACGCAGGGAAAGCCGCGATGACACAAGTTCTGAGTTACGCGCATGGGCTGGCGGACGCGCCGCTGATTGGCGAAACGATCGGCGTGCATTTCGATCGCACCGTGGCGCGCTGGGGCGATGAGCCGGGCCTGGTTTCCCGCGGGCAGGGGATCGCGTGGACGTGGCGCGAACTTGGCGAGAAAGTGGATGCTTTCGCGGCGGGCCTGGTGGCGCTGGGGCTGAAGCCCGGCGACCGGGTGGGGATTTGGTCGCCGAACAACGCGGAATGGATTGTGGCTCAGTACGCGACCGCGAAGGCGGGGCTGATTCTGGTCAATATCAATCCCGCCTACCGGCTGTCGGAGCTGGAATACGCCCTGAACAAGGTGGGATGCCGGGCGCTGGTGACGGCGACGCGGTTCAAAACCAGCGATTATATCGGGATGGTCAACACGCTGGCGCCGGAACTGGCGCGGGCGCGTCCCGGACATCTCGACGCGGCCAAACTGCCGTCGTTGCGGGCGGTGATTCAAATTGGAGAGACGGCGCCGGGCGCGATCGGCTTCGAGAGCGTTTATGCCATGGGCGGGGCGGCGGAGCGGACGGTGCTGGCGGACCTGGCCGGGACGCTGCAATTCGACGACGCGATCAATATTCAGTTTACCTCGGGAACCACGGGGCTGCCGAAGGGCGCGACGCTGACCCATCACGGGATACTCAATAACGGGTACTTCCTTGGGAAAGTCATGCGTTACACACACCGGGACAAGGTGTGCATTCCGGTGCCGATGTATCATTGTTTCGGGATGGTCATCGGCAGCCTCGCCTGCCTGACCAGCGGGGCGGCGATCGTGTTGCCGGGGGAAGGGTTCGATCCGCTGGTCACACTGGAAACCATTTCCGAAGTTCGCTGCACGTCGCTGTACGGCGTCCCCACGATGTTCATCGCGGAACTGGACCATCCCGACTTCAAAAAATTCGATCTGACCAGCCTGCGCACCGGGATGATGGCGGGCGCGCCCTGTCCCATCGAGGTCATGCGCCGCTGTATTTCGGACATGAACCTGACGGAACTGACCATCGGTTACGGCATGACCGAAACCAGCCCGGTCAGCACGCAAACCCTGATTGGCGACACGCTGGAACACCAAACGGCCACGGTGGGAAAAGTCCATCCTCATGTGGAGGTCAAAATTATCGATTCCGAGGGCCGCATCGTCCCCGTCGGCGAAAAAGGAGAATTCTGCACGCGCGGTTATTCCGTCATGCTGGGCTACTGGGACGACGAGGAGCGCACGGCGCAGGCGATCGACAAAGCGGGCTGGATGCACACCGGCGATCTGGCGACGATGGACGCTGACGGCTACTGCAACATCGTCGGCCGCATCAAGGACATGGTGATCCGCGGCGGCGAAAACATCTATCCTCGGGAAATCGAGGAGTTTTTATACCGCCATCCCGCGATCCAGGATGTGCAGGTGTTCGGGGTGCCGGACAAGCGGTTCGGTGAGGAACTCTGCGCCTGGATCAAGACGCGCGATGGGGCGGCGCTGACCGAGGACGACGTGAAGGCGTTCTGCAAGGATCAGATCGCGCACTACAAAGTGCCGCGGCACATCCGGTTCGTGAGCGAGTTCCCGATGACCGTGACCGGCAAAATGCAAAAATTCATCATGCGCGAGAAAATGGTGGACGAACTCGGCGTCGCGGAAATCGCGACGGCCTGATAATCGGATAGCAACAACAGGAGAAACCCAATGCGTTGGGCGCGTTTCGATAGCAATGGCACACCCACCTACGGCGTCGTCGAAGGCGATACCATCATCCCCGTCCGCGGCTCGCCGTTCGAGGCCTGGGACCGGACCAGCCAGAAGTTGAAGCTGGCTGATTTGAAATTGATGATTCCGGTGGAGCCGCCGACGTTCTACGCCGCGGGTCTGAATTACGCCGAGCATGTGAAGGAAGCCGCGCAGAAGCTGGGGCTTCCGGTCAATCTGCCGACGCAACCGGACATCGGGTATCGCGCCAATAACGCGCTGATCGCGCATGGCGAGAATATCGTGATTCCCGCCGACGCGACGGAGAAGGTGCAGTACGAGGGCGAGCTGGTCGCGGTCATCGGCCAGAAGTGCAAGAATTTGACGCGGGAAAACGCGCTGTCAGCCGTCATGGGCTGGACGATCGGCAACGATGTCTCGGAACGCACCTGGCAGAAATCCGACCGGACACTGTGGCGCGCGAAGAACACCGACACGTTCAAGCCGATGGGGCCGTGGATCGAGACCGATGTCGATCTCGACAAATTGGTCACCAAAATCCGGCTGAACGGTAGGGAATTGATCGCGTTCGACACCAACAACATGGTGTTCGGCGTGGTGGATTACCTCGTCGCGATGACCACGTGCCTGACACTTTATCCCGGCGACGTCGTGTGGATGGGCACCGAGGGGCACACCGAAAACATGAAACACGGCGATACGATCGAGGTGGAAATCTCGGGCATCGGCACCCTATCGAATGGGGTGGTCCGGGAGGGGCAATAGCCTCGCCTGCTGGAAGGCGCGGAACCATTTCGAAAACATCGCTTCGGTGTCGATGGTATCGTGGAACCCCGCCTGGTTGATTTTGATCGTTGAAACGAAGGAGGGCGGGCCGGGTTCGGTCCGCCCGAACTGCATTTGGTAGTCGGCGTATTCCAGCGACAGGCCGACGAAATCGGCCAAAGCGGGCGCCGCCAGGTTGTGACTGGTACAGAGAAAATCCCAGTCCGCGGCGCCGGTTTCCAGGAGCGATTGAAGCGCGAAGGGCTCGTGCCCACCGGGTTTCATGCCATTGGCTTCGGCGATGGCGGGCCAGATATTTTCCCAGACCATGACGTCGCCGTTGGTGACGTTGAAAATATCGTTGCGCGCGGCCAGGGTGCGGCCAGCCCAGTCGATGGCGCGCGCCAGAAGATCGGCGTCGACGGCCTGGCTGAGGCGGGGGGCGCCGCCGGGATAAGGCAGCGTGTCGCCCTTCAGGCGCATCAGGGCGGCGTAGACGCCGAGCGCCGGGATCAGGTTCATGGCGCCGCCAATGGCCTCGCCGACGATCAGCACGGGCCGGAGAACGGTCCAGTGCCAGGAGGCCCCCTTTTGACGGTTCCGCAGATAATCCTTTTGGGCCCAATAGAAATTGGGTTGCTCGCGCATTTCGGAGCGGTTTTCGCGTGCCGGGACTTTCATGGCGCGGACGTGCACCCCGTAGGCTTTGGTGCCTTGCAGCAAGGTGACGTGTTGCAGGCCTGGATTGGCCTCGATCAACGGTTCCAGCAAATTGCGCAACATTTGGTCGTTGACGCGGATCTGGCGGTCGTCGCGCCAGCCCTCCACCAGGCCGGGGAGTTCGAACAAGGCGGCGTAGACGAGATGGGTGACGCCGGTCAGGGTGCGCGCGGCCTCGCGCGTGGCGGCCGCGTCGGCGAGGTCCAGCGAGATGAATTGCGCGCCGTGCAAATCCCTGGGCTGGCGGCGCGATAGCGCGATGACCCGGTTGTCCGGGTCTTGTGTGAAATGCTTGAGTGCGGCGTAGCCGACCAGGCCGGTCGCTCCCGCGATCAGGATCGTCCGGCCCGGCATGGTTCAGCGCCCGCCGAGTTTCCAGCCGCCGACTTCGGGGACGGCCAGACCGAGATTTTCGCGCAGTGTAGCGCCCTTATATTCCTTGGGCGAAAGGCCACGCTTTTGCAGTTCCGGAACAACGAATTTCACGAAATCCTCGAAAGTGCCGGGAGTATGCGTGCCGGCGACGACGTAGCCGTCGCAGGCGCCCTCGACGAACCATTTTTCCAGGCGGTCGGCGATGTCCTTGCCGGAGCCGACAATGGCCTCGCGGGGCCGGCCGCGGCGGGTGATTTCCAGGAAGTCGCGGACGGTGGGGTTGCGGCCTTTTTCCTCGACGACGCGATTGCGCATCGCGTGCATGCCGGACATGCCCTCGATTTCCTCGTCGGAGAATTGCTCGTCCATGCCCTTTTTGGAAAAGTCGTAGTTCAGGGCTTCTGACAACAGAGACAGACCGTCGACTTCCTTGTAGAGCGAGTCGATGAGAGCCATCTTGTCCTCGGCCTCCGCGCGGGTTTCGGCGGCGACGGGGTAGGCGATGGTGTTGATCGTGACTTTCGAGGGGTCGCGGCCGTGCGCGGCGATGGACGCTTTCATGTCGGCGTATTGGCGTTTGGCGGATTCGAAATCCGGGTAACCCACGAACATCGTTTCGCCCCAGCGCGCCGAGAAGGCCTTGCCGCGCGGGCTGGAGCCGGCCTGGATGACGACCGGATGGCCCTGGGGCGAACGCGGGACGGTGAAGGTGCCGTGGGATTTCAGGAATTTGCCTTCGAATTCCAGGCGGTGGACTTTTTCCGGATGCGCGAAAAGGCCGGAATTCTTATCGACGACCAGGGCATCGGCTTCCCAGCCGTCCCAGCAACTATGGACAATTTCCATGAACTCGTCGGCGCGGTCGTAGCGCAGATCGTGCTCCATATGCACGTCGCGGCCCATATTGTGGGCCTCGCCGTCGTTGACCGAGGTGACAACGTTCCACGCGGCGCGGCCACCGATCATGTGATCGACAGTCTGGAAGCGGCGGGCGACGTCGAAGGGCTCGTAGTAGGTGGTGGAGGCGGTGGAACCAATGCCGAGATATTTGGTGCCGAAGCCCATGGCCATCAGCGTCGCCACCGGGTCCATTTTCACGACGCGGACGCCGTTCGCGACGACCTCGGCCGGGTTGCCACCGTAAATGTCGGGCATGGCGAGGCGATCGTCGAAAAAGCCCATCTGGAATTTGCCCTCCTCCAGAACCTGACCAATTTTCTGGTAATAGGCGGCGGTGGTGAAATCGGTGCGGGCGTCGGGATGGCGCCAGGCACTCGCAAGCGTGGTGCAGTTCTGTGCCTGCAGGAATCCGACCAGGACCATTTCGCGCATCTCGGTGTCTCCAATGTCTTTTCTGACGGAACATTAGGCCCCGAGGACACGTCCGGGAAGGGGCACGCGCTGGGGCTCTGCCCCAGACCCCGCGAGGGCGCTGCCCTTCGAACCCGCCAAGGCAGGGCCTTGGATGCCATCTTTTGGGTGAGATGAAGAAGGGGGCCGACCGTAGCGGTTCAACAGCCTCGCATGGCCCCCTTCTTCATCTCACCCAATTAAACGGGTCCAGGGCCCCCGCCCTGGTGGGGTCGAGGGGCAAAGCCCCCGTGGGGTCTGGGGCAACGCCCCGGCGCCTGCCACTTACAGGAACGAGACCGGGTCCACGTCCACGTCCACGCGGCCGGAATTGGGGACTTTCACGCGGGACAGCCAGGCGGTCAGGATGGGTTGGACGGCGATATCGCGGCGTGTCTTCAGCAGCAGGCGGCGGCGGTGCCGCCCGCGGAGGATCGCGAGGGGGGCGGGGGCGGGTCCGAGCACGACGATGCCCTCGGCGTGCGGTGCGGCCAGGCCCAGATCGCGGGCCAGGGCGTCGGCGATCGTTGAGGTGTCGGCGCTGACGATCAGCGCGGCGAGGCGGCCGTAGGGGGGCCAGTTTCCGGGCCTGCGGACGGCCGCCTCGCTGGTCATGAAGGCGTCGAGATCGCCGTGGATCAGGGCGTCCATGACGGGGTGCTCGGGCGAGAAGGTTTGCAGCAGGACCAGGCCGGGGGCTTCGGCGCGGCCGGCACGGCCCGCGACCTGGTGCAGCAGTTGGACGGTGCGTTCCGCCGCGCGGAGATCGCCACCGGCGAGGCCGAGGTCGGCGTCCACCACCCCGACCAGGGTCAGATGCGGGAAATGCCAGCCTTTGGCGACGATTTGGGTGCCGATGATGAGGTCGATTTCGCGGCGTTCGATGGCGGCGGCGGCCTCGGCGGCGGAATGTGGGCCGGGCATGGTGTCGCTGGCCATGACCAGGCGGCGGGCGTCGGGGAACAGCTCCGTCGCTTCCTCGGTGATGCGTTCGACGCCGGGCCCGACGGCGGTGAGGGAGGCTTCGGCCTCGCAGGCCGGGCATTTTTCCGGGATGGGCACGTTGTGGCCGCAATGGTGGCAGCGCAGTTCGTGGCGGGCGCGGTGTTCCACCAGCCAGGCCGTGCAGTTCGGGCACTGCATGCGGTGCCCGCAGCGGCGGCACAGCGTCAGCGGCGCGTAACCGCGGCGGTTGAGAAAGAGCATCGCCTGCTCGCCGCGGGCGATAGTGTCGCGGATGGCGGCGATCAGTTTCGGGGCGAGGAAGTGGCCGCGTTCGGGCGGGTCGTCGCGGAGGTCGATGGCCTCGATGCGCGGCATGGTGGCGCCGCCGTGACGGGTCGGCAAATGCAACCGCGTATAGCGGCCCGCCTCCACATTCGCGACCGTCTCCAAACTGGGCGTCGCCGACACGAGAATCGCGGGCGCCTGACAGAAACGGGCGCGGACCACGGCCATGTCGCGGGCGTGATAGACAACGCCGTCCTCCTGCTTGAACGCGGTTTCGTGTTCCTCATCGATGACGAGGCAGCCCAGATCGGGGAACGGCAGAAACAAAGCGGAGCGGGCGCCGACGACGACGGGAGCTTTGCCTTCGGCCACCGCGCGCCAGGTGGTGCGTCTGGTGCGTGACGTGAGGTCGGAGTGCCAGACGGCGGGCGCGACGCCGAAGCGGCGCTGGAACCGCGACAGCCATTGCGAGGACAGCGCGATTTCCGGCAGCAGGATCAAGGCCTGGCGCCCCAGACGCAGCGCGGCGGCGATGGCCTCCAGATAAACCTCGGTTTTTCCGGACCCGGTGACGCCGTCGAGCAGCGTGACGGAGAATTTCCGCGCGGCGACGGCCTCGCGCAGCGCGGTGGCGACGTGGGTTTGGTCCTCGGACAGGACGGGGCCGGTGTGGTCCGGGTTGGGGAACACGAACGGGTCGGGCGTGGGGATCGCGACGGCGACCAGCAGGCCGGCCTCTTGCATGCCGCGGATGACGGTGGCGCCGGTTTCGGCCTGGCGGGCGAGTTCCGCGGTCGTGCGTGGCTCGGCGGCGGCGAGGCGGTCGAGGACGCGTTGGCGGGCTTCGGTGATGCGGGCGGTTTTCGGGGGGGCGGGCGCGCGGATCCAGCCCAGGGTGGGGCCGGTGTCGGGGCGAAGGACACGGAGCGCCATGCGCATGACCTCGCCGGGTGGAGAGAGCGTGTAGGCGGCCATCCAGTCGACGAGGCGGCGGAGGTCGGCGCGCATCGGCGGCGTGTCGACGACGGCGATGACGGGCTTCAGGCGGTTGGCGGCGATGGGTTTGTCCAGGCTGGCGTGGTCCCAGACAACGCCGATTTCCTCCCGCCGGTTCAGGGGCACCATGACGATGTCGCCGGGGTGGAGGTCGAGTCCGTCCGGCACGCGATAATCGAAGGGGCCCGCGAAGGGGTAGGGCAGCATCACCGGCACCCGTTGGCCTGCCGTCTGGGCTGTGCTATCCGCCGCGAACAGGTCCGTCACGAGAGTCACCATGAAGTTCTTTGTCGATACCGCCGACACCGCCGAAATCAAGTCGCTGTCGTCCAGCGGCCTGCTCGACGGTGTGACCACCAATCCCTCGCTGATCGCCAAGTCCGGCCGCAAATTCGTCGAGGTCATCGACGAGATCTGCGACATCGTGCCGGGTCCGGTCAGCGCCGAGGTCGCCGCGACCGATTATGACGGGATGATGCGCGAGGCGCACGTCCTACGCGCGATCGCGAAGAATGTCGCCATCAAGGTGCCGCTTACTCCGGACGGGCTGCGGGCCTGCCGGACGCTGCGGGCGACGGGGACGATGGTGAATGTCACCTTGTGTTTCTCCGCGTCGCAGGCGTTGCTGGCGGCGAAGGCGGGGGCGAGTTTCATCAGTCCCTTCGTCGGGCGGCTGGACGACATCGGCGAGTCCGGCATCGGGCTGATCGCGGACATCTGCCAGATTTATAAGGCCTATGGCTTCGCGACCGAGGTGTTGGTCGCCTCCATCCGCAATCTTGGGCATGTGGAAGAATCCGCCAAACTGGGCGCGCATGTCGCGACGCTGCCGCCGGCGGTGCTGCGGTCCATGTTCAATCATCCGCTGACCGATAAGGGGCTCGCGGCGTTCCTGGCGGATTGGGCGGCGACCGGTCAGACGATCGCTTGACGCGGTTCGCGGCATGAGCGGGGAGGCGGACTCCGCCGCTGTCGCCGCGTATTTGCGGGCGAACCCGGGCTGGCTGGCGGAGAATCCCGACCTGTACCGAATTCTGACCCCGCCAGTGCGTGTGTACGGCGAAGTGCTGGCCGACCACATGGCCGCCATGGTGCAGGCGGAACGCGCCCATGCGGCGGCGATGGAGGAGCGGGCGGACGGCGTCCTGGCCGCGGGCCGCGCCGCCGCGGGGATGGCGACGCGGGTGCAGGAGGCGGTGTTGGCGCTGCTGCGCGCGTCCGATCCGCTGGAATGCGTGGCGCACGAAATACCTTCGATTTTGGCGGTCGATTCCGCGCATGTGTGCATCGAGGCGATCATGCCGGGCACGCTGCCTCTGCCAGAGGGCACGGTGGCGCGGTTATTGGGCGGGCGGCAGGTGTTGTTCCGGGATACCGTCACCGATACGCGGCGGTTGCACGCGGAGGCGGCGGGCCTGGCGGGGCATGACGCGCTGGTGATGGTGCCCGCGCATGGGCCGCCGTGTTTGCTGGCGCTGCTGGCGCGGGACCGGACAGTGCTGGACCCGGTGCGCGGCGCGGGGGCGCTGGGGTTTTTGGGGCGGGCGATCGCGTCCTCCATGGGGCGGACCTGGGGCGGGCGGTGACGGCCGACGAGGCCCGGACGGCGTTTTTGTCGTGGCTTTTGCTGGAGAAGCGGGCTTCGCCGTTGACGGTCGAGGCTTATGGGACGGACCTCGCCAGTTTTCTTGGGTTCTTATCGGGACATTTGGGAGGCGAGGTTTTTCTCGCGGATCTGGGGTCCGTGGGACAGGCCGATCTTCGAGGTTGGCTGGCGTCTTTGGCGAATGAAGGGCTCGTGAATGCGTCGCGGGCCCGGCATTTGTCGGCGGTGCGAAGTTTTTACGCGTATCTGGCGCGGCATTTGGGGATCGAGAATCCGGCGGTGAAGCTGGTGGCGACGCCCCGGGCGCGGCGGCCGTTGCCACGCGCGCTGGCGGTGGAGGCGGCGCGCGGGGTCGCGGACGATATCGGCGAGGTCTCGGACACGGCCGCGGTGCAGGCGCGGGATACGGCGTTGTTTACGTTGCTGTATGGGTGCGGGCTGCGGATCGCGGAGGCTCTGTCGTTGAATGTGGGGGATGTTGCTTCGTTGAGCGCGGATGCGGCGTTGCGTGTCGTGGGGAAGGGGTCGAAGGAGCGGCTGGTGCCGGTGTTGCCGGCGGTGCGGGAGGCGATTCTTGCGTGGTTGCGGCTGCATCCGGGTGGGGGGCCGGAGGCGCCTTTGTTCGTCGGGGTCCGCGGCGGGCGGTTGGATGCGGCGGTGGCGCAGCGCACGCTTCGAGAATACCGGCGGTTGAATGGGTTGCCGGAGCATGCGACGCCGCATGCTCTGCGGCACTCTTTCGCGACGCATTTGTTGGCGGGGGGGGCGGATTTGCGGTCGATCCAGGATTTGCTGGGGCATGCGAGTTTGTCGACGACGCAGCGGTATACGAGTGTGGATGAGGTGAAGTTGTTGGAGGTTTGGCGGAAGGCGCATCCTAGGGGGTAGGGGGGCGAAAGCCAGTCGTTTGAATGGAAACATGGTATGACGAACCTATTCCGATATCGAATGGATGGGTGTTCAAGGAGTTTTGTGCACATAAGATAATTCCTGACGTATCCTCAATTATTCAGGGCCACCTTAGAAAATTCAACCGCCATCCAACGCGGCCATTGACAGCGTTGGTTTTTTTTGTTCATTAAGGTCGGTTTGAGGCATTTCTAGAGGTGCTGTAAACATTCTCGGTTACGGGAGCAAATAAGCAGCTTGATTGGAGGTCAATTATTCAGATGAGGGTCTGCGCAGACAGCATCGAAGAGGCATTTGGCATACTCGTTAAATTGATCGATTGTTCTTACGATATCAGAAAAGCTAAGATCGAGTGCATCATCATTATGGTGTACTATTTTATTCCTTTTATCGACCGTAGAGGCGATAACGTCCTTGTATTTCGAGACGTCGGATGCTGAAAGGTCGATGCCAATAGTTTTGAACGCTTGCATCGTCTTATAGTAATTGGGAGATATTAGATTGGAAATGTCCTTCTTGTTTTTTTTTGCTAAAAACGCTTTGAATTGAGGTTTCGCCTTGTCGTGCTCCGCTATTCACACGACCAGATTGAATGGAAGATTGGCGGAATTGATCCGTTCTTGGAGTCTATCAACATATGCAGCTGCCAAATCCTGAATAAATGCTTCCAGCATCGAACATGCGCTGACCAAATATGATTTAATAAATACGTTTTGGTGCTCATAAAAAAGACTGTCGGGTGGGTCTTTCATCGACCGTGCACTAGACTCGATAACAACCTTCTTCAGGTTCTCGAATTGGCCCACAAAATTGGATAAAAGGGTTGTATCAATCACTTGATGGCGGCCCGCAGCCCATTATTCCAAAATCGATTTCGGCTAGCGATTGTCGTCCTCTGTTGAACCCCACCTGCAGTCAGTCGACGGAAGGCAGGCGAGGCGCAGAGTTTCACGAATGCCTTGCGTATCTCACCTCTTTTTTCCCGAAGTATCTCTGTATCGATGTCGCCAAGCGAGCCCATGAGCAAGTCATAATAAACCACTCCTTGCCTTTTCCGGCCACTGCTGATGTTAGAAAAAATCTCCTCTTCTGAGAAAATTTCTTGACATGCGGCCAGTGCGCGTTCGAAGTCCGAACGTAGCTCATTAATTCTATCCGTGTCGAAGCTCTTTGACTTCTCCATGAATCTATCTAGAAATTTCGCTAGATTGTCGCTGTAAATTCCGTCAGTTTCTTTAAATGCGAAGTACCGTAGGACTAGTTCATCGCCTTCGCGTGAGTTCTTTTTTGTCTGACCGGACTTGCCCATTTTAAAGTTGCTGATAGCGGGATGGTTGGCAAGCTCGCTAAGCAGGTCATCAAAGGGGCCCGCGAAAAGTGCGTGGCGGATTTCCTGATCTGAGAGTTCAACCGCGCCTTTGTTGAGGCGGGAAAAAATCTCGGCGATTAACGCGGGAGGATTTTCATTGCGGAGAACAACGCAACGAATTGTTGTCGATTCGAAATCGGCCGCCAGCGGCCCGAGTTCGGAAAATTTTTTCCCTTCAAGTTCCGGGAAGGCCGTCATTCCCTCGAGCGCAAAGTCATCGTCCATGAAGCGAATAATGGTCGTAATTCTCTGTACTCCGTCAATAACCAAATGCGACCGCTTGTCGTTCTCGGCGAAATAGCATGACGGAAGCGGAATCCTCATCAGACAGGATTCTATGAACTTGGATGCTCTGCCCCAACCGTCCTTGTCCCACTTATATTGTCTTTGAAAGTCAGGGTCGAGAATTAGCTTTGGAGGGTTCGCCTTTGCGCGCTGCGCCAATGTCTCGAACGGGTAGTCAACAGTATGCAGGCTCAGCGTTGCGGATTGCGTCTTCTCAGAGGCCCCTGTCGTCTCGCTCATGCAAATTTTCCCGCCGTGATCACGATACCGGATGTTATCATTAGAATCTCCACACCCCAATTATCGACACCGTCCGGTATCAGCCGGATCAGGGGGGCGTAGACCCCAGCACCCGCGCCGTATCCCGACCGATCAAGGAGGCGTCTAGTTTGTTTGCACAACGCACCGCACGATAGTGTATCAGATATCCGTACCCAAAAATATTGTCAATCGCCTTGTGTCCCAAAGATCAGTCAATCGCGTATACGCAGGTGCTGGCCGTTAATCATTTTGACGAGGTCGTGTTAGACCGGCGTGGTAATAGACACGCCGCCCAGCTCATGAGACGGCCCGGGGCTTAGAGAATGGCCAGCCTGGTTGTGGTACTATCTCTGTCGATCACGAGGATTGCTTTCGTCCAGTCCGCGCGGATGAAATCGCAGACGTAATGGGCGGCCGGCTCCGCGGTCCCATGCGTTGACACGTCAGGAATTTGGCTGATTGGGATATATGGGCAATAGCTCAATATCATTCTAGATAATACTTTGGTCGCAGGGGCATTTCTGTCTTCGCCCTTGCGAATTTTCTTTCTGCCCACGACAATCCGATGCCCTCCGTTGAAAGACGCCAAATGCCCTGCCGCAACGACGAACATGTTTGCAATGAAGCGGCGAACGAATTGCCGCTTGCCCGAGATTTCATCTGGGCGAGCGGATGCGAGGAAATGCAACGCCTTAAAGCCCTCTCCGGCTGCAGCCGCGCCGTCGTCGATCTGACCCCAGAGGAGATCGCGCGAATGGCGGCTACCCGCATGGCCCCCGAACACGACCACCTCAACGCGCTGCTGGATAACAAATAGGCCGCCGCCGCATGCCATTCCTCTGCCCATTACGCGGAGGGCGATTGAACCGCTTCCCTCATTGGTAATCTTTATGTTACCATGATCGTCATGCGGACGCTCCGGGAATATCTCGACGACCAAGCCCGAAGCCCGTTCGCGCGCTGGCTCGACGGTCTCGCGGCACCGGCGGCGTTAAAGGTCCGAACGGCTCTGGCGCGGCTGGAAGCCGGCAATACCTCCGCGCTGAAAAGCGTCGGCGGCGGTGTCCATGAGGCGCGGATCGACTTTGGGCCGGGGTATCGCGTGTATCTCGGCCTCGACGGCGTCGAACTGGTGATCCTGCTGGGCGGAAGCGCCAAGGCGCGGCAGAGCGCCGCGATCGCCGATGCCCAGGCGAGATGGGCCGACTATCGGCGCCGAAAGCGTTCGGGTGAAGAGGAGACAGAGTGATGCCTTTGACCAGAGACTTCCGCGAAACGGTGAAAACCCGCGCCGGCCGGGACCCGGCATTCCGCGCGGGCCTCTACCAGGAGGCCGTGCAGGCCCTGTTGGACGGCGACCTCGGCACGGCGAAAATCCTGCTCCGAGACACCATAAACGCGACCGCCGGCTACGCCCGCCTCGCCGCGATCGTCGATGTCCCCGAAAAATCGCTGATGCGCATGTTCGGCCCCAACGGCAATCCGCGTGCGGAAAACCTGATCGCGGTGGTCGCGGCGTTGAAAGAGGCATGCGGCCTGTCGCTGACCGTCTACGCCGCGCCGCGCCGCCGCAAACACGCTCGAGCGCCCCAGCCCGCGGCGCCGTAAGTCATGCCAGCCGTCCGGACGAATGGCGTATCGCCATGCCGCGCCGGGTGGCCCGGTCGAGCCTGGCCATGACAAAGAGAGGCATGGCGGATCGGTTCAGGCGCCACCCCCGCGTCTCGACGACGCCGCGACCGCCCGATAAGATGAAACACCCTTCGCGCCCCCATTACGCCGGACACCGCCATGCCGCCCAGCGATACAATTCTTCCCTCCGCGCCCCAGGCGACGCTGGAAATCCAAACATCCCGGCAATTCCCCAATTTTCTGGCGGAACAAGGGATCAGCCTCGCGCTGACCACCTACCAGGCCGGCAAATTGTTTCTGCTCGGCACAAGGCCCGACGGACGTCTGTCGGTCTTCGAACGCACGCTGGAACGCTGCATGGGCCTGCACGCCACCGCCGAGGCCCTGCATGTCGCCACCCTGTACCAGATCTGGAAATTCCAGAACGTGCTCCCGCCGGGCACAACCCAGAACGAGCACGACGCGGTCTTCACGCCGCGCATGTCGTGGGTCACCGGCGACCTCGATGTCCACGACCTCGCCTTGGGCGCCGACGGCACGCCGGTCTTCGTCAACACGCTGTTCAGTTGCCTCGCCAGCGTCTCCGCCACCGCCAGCTTCACGCCCCTGTGGAAACCCCGCTTCATAAGCCGCCTGGCCGCCGAGGACCGGTGCCACCTGAACGGCATGGCCATGCGCGACGGCAAACCGGCCTTCGCGACGGCGGTCGGACAGTCCGACGTCGCCGATGGCTGGCGGGAACACCGCCGGAGCGGCGGCTGCCTGATCGACGTCGAAAGCGGCGAGGTCGCGGTGACCGGCCTGTCGATGCCGCACTCGCCGCGCTGGCATAACGGCAAACTCTGGATGCTGAACGCCGGCACCGGAGACTTCGGCTGGGCCGATACCGCGGCGGGCAAATTCGAGCCCGTGGCATTCTGCGCCGGCTATGCCCGCGGCCTGTCGCTGATTGGCGACTTCGCGCTGATCGGGCTGTCGTTGCCGCGCGACAACAAGACCTTCACCGGCCTGCCGCTGGACGACGAACTGACCCGGCGCGGCGCCGAACCGCGTTGCGCCGTGCTCGTCATCGATCTCCGCACCGGCGACACCGTGCACTGGGCGCGCTTCACCGGCGTCGTCACCGAACTCTACGACGTCGCCGCGATACCGGGCTCGCGCCGGCCCTCGGCGATCGGCTTCCGCTCCGACGAAATCCGCCGCGTGATCTCCATCGGCGACTCGGAGCTCTAACCCCCATGGCCGCGCCCGGCCCCGCCTTCCAGGCGGTCTGGGCCACGGCCCAGAACCTCGCGCGGCAACGCCGATTCGAGGAGTCACTCCGTGTGTTCGACCGGTTGGCCGCCCTCGCGCCGGACAACCCGAGCCTGCTGGTCTCCCGCGGCGCCACCTTGCTGCTGTCCGACGATTCCCAAAACGCGCTGCGCCATTTCGAGGACCTGACACGGTCTCACCCCCATCTCGAAGACGCCTGGCAAGGACTCGGCAAAGCCCTCTACGACCAGCACCGGGCGGAAGAGGCCGTGGCGGCCTTCACCCAGGCGGCGGGATTAAGCGCCGATCCCGCGCGGGCCTTATACCATCGCGGCATGGCCTACCTGTTGATGGGCGATTTCGCGCGGGGCTGGCGCGACTACGAACATCGCCTGACCATCCCCGCCTTCGGCCATCGCGTCTTCGCCCAACCCCGCTGGGACGGCACGCCCTTGGCCGGACGCCGTCTGCTGGTCATTTGCGAACAAGGCTACGGCGACGTCTTTCAGTTCGCCCGCTTCCTGCCCGTCCTCCGCGACCGGCACGGCCCCTTCGCCTTCGAGTGCCCGATGGAACTGCGCGATATCCTCGCGCCGACGCTCGATGGACTCGACATCGTGCCCCTGCGCGGACGCCAGGCGCCGGACACAAGGTTCGATTGTTACGCCTCCTTGTTAAGCCTACCGTTTCTGCTGAAGATCGAACCGGCGGATATCCCCGCCGCGCCCGCCCACCTCGCCATCCCCCCCGCCCCTGGGCGTCCCCCCGGTTTCCGCGCCGGTGTCGTCTGGGCCGGCAAAACATCGCACCCGCAGGACAGCCATCGCTCGATGGACCCAGAGTTTTTGGGCCCCCTGACCTCGCTCCCCGGCGTGCAATTCGTGTCACTGCAAAAAGAAACGGGGTCTCGCCCGCCATTGCCCGGCCTGTGCCCGTTTCCACCGGAACCGGAGACGCCGCTGGCCAGTTTCATGGACACCGCGCGGCATATCCAGACGCTCGACCTGGTCGTCGCGGTCGATACCGCGGTGGCGCATTTGGCCGCGGCGATGGGCAAACCCACATGGCTGTTGCTGTCCGCCGCCGGCGAATGGCGCTGGTTACGGGAGCGATCCGACTCGCCTTGGTATCCCACGATGCGGATTTTCCGCCAGACCCGCCTTGGCGACTGGCCATCCGCCATCGCGCCGGCACGCGCGGCACTGGCCCGCCTCCTCGCGGACCAGTGCCGATCGCCGCTTACGCCCGTGGCGGCGGCGCCGTGTTCTTAAACGAATCCCGCGCCGTCAGCTTCGCGATGTAAGCCGAGACATGCGCGTGCTGATCGAGCACCGCCTTGCACGCCGGGAACATCGCCCCCGTCGCCAGCATCGGCAGCACGTTCATATCGGCATAGGTTAACGCATCCCCCACCAAATACCCCGTCGCCGCCAGCGCCTTGTCCAACGCGGCGGCGCATTTTTCGATTTCCGGCAACGCGGCCTCGATCTTCGCGGTGTCCGGCCCTTTCTCCTTGTTGAAAAAGATGGAGGGCACGACGAATTGCCGCATGATCCAATCGTCGACCTTGCCGTTGCCGTAGGACACCCATTGCTCGCAGCGCGCGGCGCCCAAAGCGTCTTCCGGAATGAACTTCGGGCCCGGAAAGGCCTTGTCGATGTAAGTGGCGATCGCTTTGCTTTCGAACAGCGCGACATCGCCGTGGCGCAGGCAGGGGATCTGGCCGGCGGGATGGATCGCGTCCACTTCCGGCGAATGCGGAAACACCGGGTTCAGCTTATAGGCGACGCCCTTTTCCTCGCACAGCATGCGAATGGAACGCACGTAATTCGACAACGGAATGCCAAGAATTTCCAGATCGGCCATGGTTTCGTATCCTTTCGATCGCGGTGTTTACCGTCCCTTGAAGTTCGTCCGCCGCTTCTCGCGAAACGCCGTCACACCCTCGGTATGATCCTCGGACATGCCCGCCGACGTTTGCAACTTGGCTTCCAGCGCGAGCTGCTGCTCATACGTATTGTCCGGGCTGGCCCAGTACATTTTCCGGATCAACGCCAGCGACATCGGTCCATCCGCCAGCCTCTGTCCCATCTCCCGCACCGCCGCCGGGAATTCCGCATCGTCCACGACCCGGTTGATCAGCCCCCACTCAAGCGCTTTTTCGGCCGGCAAACGTTCCGCGAGCATCGACATTTCCATGGCGCGCGCCAGCCCGATCAACCGCGGCAGCGTATACGACGACCCGCCATCCGGCACCAAACCGATCCGCGCGAAAGCCTGCAAGAACGACGCGGACCGCGCCGCGATGCGAATATCGCCCGCCAGCGCGAGACTCATCCCAACGCCCGCCGCGATCCCGTTGATCGCGGTCAGAATCGGCATCTTCAAGTCGCGCAGCCGCAGAAAGAACGGGTTGTACCAGGTTTCCAGGGAACTCTTCACCTCGCCGCGCGCTTCGGCGGCGCGGTCGCGCGGCGGAGCGTCCTTGTCGTTCAGATTGGCGCCAGAGGAAAAGGCGCGGCCCGCGCCCGTGATCGTCAGGCAGCGCGCATCGCTGGCCTCGATTTTTTCCATCGCCCAATCGATATCTTTTCGTAGCTTAACCCCAAAAGGATTCAGGACGGACGGGTCGTTCAACGTCATCGTCGCGACGTTGTTTTCGAAGTTGAGGAGAACACGTCCGTTCGGCGCATCGGTCATTTCAAATTGCTCCTGTTTCGCGCAGCCGCGCGATTTCGGCGGCGGACAGTCCCAGCCAGCCGCCATAGATTTCGTCGTTGTGCTCGCCGACCATCGGACTGAGGCGGGTCGGAACTTTTTCGGTCTCGTGGAACCGTAGCGGGGAATTCGGCAGCACCACCGGCCCATAGTCGTAATGGTCGACCACTTCCAGCGTGCCGCGCCCGTGCATATGCGGATCGTCGAGCATTTCCTGAAGATCGCGCACCGGCGCGCAGGGCACCTTGAACCGGCTGGTCGCGGCGAAAATCTCCGCGCGGGTATGGGCCTTGGTCCAGGTGGACACCACGCCTTCGGTCTCCGCGTAATGCGCGACGCGGGCGTCGTTTTTAATGAACCGAGGGTCGTCCTTCAGGTCCTCCCGCTCCATCGCGCGCAGCAGGTTCTGCCATTGCGTTTCCGTGACCAGGATGATCGCGACATGCCCGTCCGAGGCCTCGTACACATTGTACGGCGCCCGGTTGAAATTGGCGAAGGCGTTGCCGGTCCGGCCCGGCACGTTCTTACCGGCGCGGTGATACTGGTCGATCGCGGTGGCCAGCGCCGGAAACACCGCCTCCACCATCGCGATTTCCACCAGCCTGCCCTTGCCGGTTCGTTCCCGCTGCAACAACGCGGTCATAAGTCCCGCGTAAAGATGCGCGCCGCCGAGAATATCCACGTAAGGCGCACCCGTTCGCAGCGGCGGTCCGTCGGGATACCCGGTCAGAGACATCACGCCCGAGGCCGCCTGAATCGTGAAATCCATCGCCAGATTATCGCGATCCGGCCCCGACAACCCGAATCCAGTACCGGAAACATAAACCAGCTTCGGATTAATTTCTCGAAGCACGGACCAGCCGACACCCAACCGGTCCATCACCCCCGGCGCGTAATTTTCCACGACGGCATCCGCCTTGAGCACCATTCGCTTCAGCAGCGCGACACCCTCCGGATGTTTCAAATCCATCGTGATCCCGCGCTTGTTCGCGTTCAGCGCGGCCACCGGATAAGAACCCGTCATCCCCGGCGGCGCCATCCCGCGAAGACTCTCGCCTTTCGGTGGCTCGATTTTTATCACATCGGCGCCCGCCTTCGCGGCCATGAAGGTCGCGTAGGGCCCCTGATAGAACTGGGTGAAATCGAGGATGGTAAACCCATCCAACGGCGGTGTGTCGTCCATCAGATCGCCTTCTCCGCGCGCAGCGTTTCCAGTTCGGCGGCGGACAGGCCCAGCCACCCGCCATAAACCTCGTCGTTATGGGCCCCAACCAGCGCGCTCGGCACCGGCGGCGCGGTCTCCAGCCCATGCAGCCGCAACGGCGAATTCGGAAGCACGACCCGCCCGAGATCGGGATGATCGACCCATTCCAGCGTGCCCCGGCCATGCATGTGCTCGCACATCATGACCTCCGCGACGTCGCGCACCGCCGACAACGGGATTTTGTTCGCCCGCGCGATCGCCTCCGCCTCGGCCTTGGTCAGCCCCGCGGTCCAGGCGGACACCATGTCCGAAACCTCCTGCTCCCGCTGCGCCCGCCCATGCATCGTGGCGAGGCCCGGATCGTCCTTCATCTCACCGCGACCCATGACATCCAGCAATTTCAGCCAGTGCCCATCCGTGCCCGTGTGAATCGCGACATATCCGTCCTTGACCGGGAACACGCCGTAGGGCGCGATCGACCCATTGCCGCCGTTACCGCTCCGTTCCGGCACGGTGCCTCGCCGCGTGTAGGAATCAATCGGCCCCGCCAGCGGAAAATACATCGCCTCCAGCATCGCCGTTTCGACCAGCCGTCCTTCGCCGCTCCGTTCGCGCTCGAACAAGGCCGTCATGATCGCGCCATAAGCGTGAATACCGCCGGAGAAATCGGCCACCGTGACCCCCGCGCGCATCGGCGGCCCACCGGCCTCGCCCGTCACGCTCATCAGCCCGGAGGACGCCTGCACGACCAGATCCATCGCCAGATCGCCACTGCGCGGCCCGGAAATACCGTAACCGGACGCGGTGCAATAAATCAGCCGCGGATTGATGTCATGCAGCACGGACCAGCCGACGCCGAGCTTGTCCATCGCGCCCGGCGCGAAATTCTCCAACAGCACGTCGGCGCGCTTCACCATTTCGAACAGCAGCGCCTTGCCCTTTTCCGTCTTCAAATTCAGCGTCACCGCCCGCTTGTTCGCGTTCAGCATCGCGAAGGGCATCGTCGTCTTGCGCCCCGGCGCGACGCGGCGGCGCAGCGGCTCGCCCCCCGGCGGCTCGATCTTGATGACATCGGCCCCCGCCTTCGCCATCAGCAGCGTGGCATAGGAGCCCTGGTAAATCTGTCCGAAATCGAGAACGGTGATACCGGTCAGCGGCATGGTCATGGTTCAGCGGCCCTTGAATGCGGGTTTGCGGCGTTCGCGCCAGGATTTGTGGCTCTCCGCCTTGTCTTCGGTCATTTCCAGCATGGCGAATCGATACAGATCGCCAAGGACCGCGTCCGGCAGAGGCGTCTCCATCCCCGATCGCAACGATTCCTTGGTCAGTCTCGCGGCCAAAGGCGGCAGCGCGGCGATGTGATTCGCGACCTCCATCGCCCTGTCCATCAGCGCCTCCGGCTTCGCCAGAAACTGTGCGAGGCCAATCCGGAACGCCTCGTCGCCGGTCACCGGAAATCCATAGGCGGCGCGCATCGCATTGGCCTTGCCCACCCAGCGCGCCAGCCGCACCGTGCCCGCCTGCGCCGGAATGATCCCCAGACCGGCCTGCGGCAAACGCCACTCCGCCGCCTCCGACGCGACGATCATGTCGCAGCAATAGGTGACAATGCACCCGATCCCGATCGCATACCCGTTCACCGCCGCGATAATCGGCTTCGAAAAATCCGTCACCAGCGCGATCGCGCTTTGCCGCCGCCGCGACGGCAACTCCTCGATGAAATCCGCCACCGACTCATGCGTGTGCGTCTTCGGGTTCTTCAGATCCGCCCCCGCGCTGAACGCATTCCCCGCCGGATCGCCCGTCAACACCACGCAGCGGACATCGCGATCCTCCTCCAGTTGCGGCATCAGTTCGATGAATCGCTCGTTATACTCCTGGCACCAGGCGTTGCGCGCCTCCGGACGGCTGAGCGTCAGGATCGCGACCTGGCCGCGCTTCTCGCGGAGCAATGGCATGTCGAAAAGTCTCCCCCCGTTTGCGGTCTGCTTCCTCGGTCCCTAGGCTACACCACATGACGCGAAACGCCATGCCAAGGAGGAACAGATGACCGACGAGCGGCAATACGTCGACTACGAACGGAACGGAAACATCGTGACCATCGCGATGAACCGGCCCGAAAAACTCAACGCCGTCAGCGACGAGGTCGTCCGGCAACTGATGACCGCGTTTCGACAATTCGACGCCGATCCCGAAGCCCATGTCGCGATCTTCTGCGGCCGCGGCCGCGCCTTTTGTTCCGGCGCCGACGTGTTGCAGCGGCAATTACGTTCGCGCGAGGAATTCGAACGTCTGGGCGGCCCCCAGGGTCACGGTGCCAATTCCGGCGACCTGCTTATGCAATCCGTCAACTGGAAGCCCGTCATCTGCGCCGTCCACGGCTACGTCCTTGGCCTTGGCCTTGGCATGATGCTGGACTGCGACCTGATCGTCGCCGAAACCGGAACGAAAATGCACCTGACGGAAACGTCCCGCGGCCTTGGTTCGGCCAAGCAATGGGCGCAATTGCACTTCCGCAGCGGCGCCTTCGCCGACGAAATCGCCCTGACCGGCCGTTACTTCACCGCCGAGGAAGCCAAAGCCGGCGGCCTGATCAACCGCGTCGCCCCCGAAGGCAAGCTGATGGAAGAAGCCCGGAAACTGGCGGAAGAAGTCGCCGCCAACCCGCCACTAAGCGTCCGCGCCGTCGTCCGCACCCGCCGCTGGCGGTTGGGCGAGGTGGTACGCGAAGCCGCGCACCAACAGGCACCCATGAAACTTTATCTGAGCGAGGATTTCCACGAAGCCGCTCTGGCCTTCAAGGAAAAACGCAAGCCGCGCCCCTTCAAGGGACGCTGACGCGGCCAACCCATGCCGTGGCGCCCGGCGCCGCAGCATGCCCTATAGGGAAAGCAAGCCCAGACCGCGCGGCTATTTGCGGCGCGTGCCTTTTTTGGCGCCGGCGGTGCGGCTTTTGCCCAAACCCATTTCCTTCGCCAGCGACGACCGCGTCTTCGCGTATTCCGGCGCAACCATTGGGTAGGTGTTCGGCAATCCGTGCCGGGTCCTGTACTGATCGATCGTGAAACTGTGTTCGGTCATCAGATGACGCTTGAGCATTGTCATCTTCTTCCCGCATTCCATGCACACGATATAGGTCGGAAACACGGATCGGGCGGCCGGAACAACGGATTTCACCGTCTCAACCGGTGCCGGCGCGGCCGGCGCATCGCCAAGACCGGCGAGCGTCTGAAAAACATCACGGATCAGGTCGGGGAGTTCCCCGGCGTCCACCGCGTTCTTGGTGACGTGCGCGCTCACTATCTGCGCGGTAAGGCTTAGTAGTTCCTCTGACATTGAGGGGGTTCCCATTCGTTAAGGTGGTTCGGCAAAAGTACCCGGCTCCCACGTTGCCCCGTTGTTGCGCCATTACGTCCGGCATGGAGTTCCATGAAAGTTGCCCCTTTTGGCCAATCTGGGCATGCTTGTCGAGTATCGCGTGCGGGAGACGTCGAAATGGAACTCGGATTGAATGGAAAAACCGCGCTGGTGACAGGCGCGAATCGCGGAATTGGCGCCGCGATCGCCATGACATTGGCGCAAGAAGGCGCCGATGTGTGCCTCGTCGCGCGCGATCTGGCCAAACTGGAGGAAACCGCGGCCGCGATTCGCGCCGCCGCCAATGTCAAGGTCGTGGTGCACGCGGCCGATCTCCGACCGCCGGAAGCCGCGGCCCGGACGGTGGAAAAAGCCGTGGCGGAACTGGGACGCCTGGATATTCTGGTGAACAACGCCGGCGCGACCAAACGCGCGGATTTCTTTTCCCTGACCGAGGACGATTGGCAAGATGGGTTCGCGTTGAAATTCCATGGCTATGTCCGCATGACCCGTGCGGCCTGGCCACATTTGAAAAGTGTCAAAGGAAACATTGTCAATATCGTCGGCATCGGCGCCCGCGCGGGATCGGCGGAATTCACCATCGGCGGTTCGGTCAATGTCGCGATCCTCAATTTCACCAAGGCCATGGCCGATATCGGACTCAAAGATGGGGTGCGCGTTAACGCGATCAACCCCGGCCTGATCGAAACAGACCGTTTCACCCGCAACATCGAGCGGACGATGAACGATCGCGGCCTGGACCGCGACGCGGCGATCGCTTTCCTGCTCGCCGCCTCCGGCACGAAACGGCCCGGACGCGCGGACGAGGTCGGCGCTTTGGCCGCCTGGCTGGCATCGGCCAAAGCGGATTTCATGCAAGGCGCCATCGTCGATATCGACGGCGGCTCGAATCGCGCGCTGTAACGAAAGGACCTCCGCATGACATCCACGGACACCGCCGTCACCGCGCGCCTCGCCGCCTTCGCGGTGGAAACCGATCCCGCCACCTGGCCCGACACCGTCCGGCGCGAGGCGCTGCGTTCCTTCTTCAACGCGATGGGCTGCGCTCTCGGCGGCGCCAGGCACGCGATGGTCGATATCGCCGACAAAACCCTTGGCGCCTTCGCCGGACCGGGACAGGCGACCTTGTTCGGCCGGGCGCGCAAATCCGACATCCTGCACGCGACATTAATCAACGGACTCGCCTCCAGTATCTACAGCTTCGACGACACGCACGAGGTCGCGGTGGTCCACCCCTCCGGCCCCATCGCCGCCGCGGCGCTGGCCCTGGCGGAGCACCGGCCAGTGTCCGGCGCCGATCTGCTCGCGGGCTTCACCCTTGGTGTCGAAATGACCTGCCGGTTGTGTCTTGGAACAACCGTTCCGCCCGCCGACGGCAGCTTCGCCTGGTCCGGCACCGGAATCACGGTCGGACTTGGCGCCGCCATCGCCGCCGGGCGCATGTTACGCCTGGACACCGAACGCATGCGCGTCGCCATGGGCCTCGCGCTGTCGCAGGCCTCCGGTTTCCGCGCCATGCACGGCACCGCCACCGTCGCCCTCATGCCGGCACATGCCGGGCAAATGGGCCTCCGCGCCGCGCTGATGGCGGAACAAGGATTCACCGCGGGCCTCAGTGCACTGGAGGGTCATTACGGGTTCCTTTCGGTCTTTTGTAACAACCCCGATCTCGACGCCTTGGCCGGCGATCTGGGACAGCGCTGGGAGATCCCGCGCAACACCTACAAACCCTATCCCTGCGGCATCGTGATCCACCCGATCCTCGATGCCTGCCTGAAACTGCGCGCGGACCATCGCCCCGATCCGGATCGGATCGTATCCGTCGCGATTCAGGCATCGCCCGGCGCGATGAAATTGTGTAACAATCGCAATCCGAAAGACGAGATGCAGGCCCATGTCAGTCTCCACCACTGGACCGCGCTGGCCTTTATTCGGGGAACCGCGCGCATCCAGGACATGGACACCGAAACCGCTGTCAAAGACCCCGCGCTGATGGCCTTCCAGGACAAGGTCAACGCCTCGCTCAACCCCGCGCTGGCCGCCGACCAGACCGTGGTGGAGATCGAGATGGCGGACGGCGCCAAACACACATGCCGAATCGAACACGGCATCGGCAGCAGGCTCAACCCGATGTCCGACACCGATCTGGAACGCAAATTCGCCGGCCTCGCCGAGCCCATCGTCGGCCCCGCCCGCGCCACCGAATTGATCCAGCGCTGCTGGGCCATCGCCAGCGCCCCCGACGCGGGCGAACTCGCGAGGGCCGCGGCATGACCGGAGAAACCTTCGATTATATCGTCGCCGGCGCCGGATCGGCGGGCTGCGCGGTCGCGGCCCGGCTGTCGGAAAACGGGCGATATTCGGTCCTGCTCCTCGAAGCCGGGCCACCCGACACCAATCTTTGGATCCATATTCCCCTCGGTTTCGCCCGCACCTACGTCAATCCGAAGGTGAACTGGAAATTCGAAACCCAGCCGCAACCGCAACTGAACAACCGCCAACTCTATCTCCCCCGCGGCAAAACCCTTGGCGGCTCCAGTTCGATTAACGGAATGGTGTATATCCGCGGAAATCACGGCGATTACGACGAATGGCGCCAGCGCGGTTGCGAGGGCTGGGACTGGGATTCCGTCCTGCCATACTTCAAAAAAGCCGAAAATCAGGCCCGCGGCGCGGACGAATTCCACGGCGTCGGCGGCCCCCTGCATGTTTCCGACCAACCCGCGAAATTCGAACTCGCCGAAGCCGCTCTCGCCGCCTGCGAACAGGCCGGTATCCCCCGCAACCCCGATTTCAACGGCGCCCAACAAGAGGGCTGTGGCTATTACCAGACCACCACCTCCAACCGCCGCCGCTGGAGCGCCGCCAAAGCCTACCTCGAACCCGCGCGCGGCCGCGCCAACCTGAAAATCGTCACCGGCGCCCATACAACCAAGGTGACGATTGAAAACAACCGCGCGACCGGTGTGGAATTCCACACCGCGCAAGGCCCGAAAACGGCACTGGCCAGAAAGGAAGTGGTCGCCGCCGGCGGCGCGTACGGCTCGCCGCAGTTGCTGCAATTGTCGGGTCTCGGCCCGGCGGCGCATCTCCAGGACATGGGCATCCCCATCGTGAAGGACATGCCGGCCGTCGGCTCGAACCTGCACGATCATTTCAACACCAACCTCAGTTGGCGCTGCGCCAAGCCGATCACGCTCAACGATCTGGAAAATTCCTGGCCCAGAAAAATCGCCGCCGCCGCCCGGTACGCTTTGTTCCGCACGGGACCAATGGCCAGCAACGGCATCCACGCCGGTGTTTTCACCCGGTCCGATCCGCGTCTGGAGCGGCCCGATCTACAAATCAACATTTTCGAGTGGAGCACGATGGAACGTAGTTCCGTCCGTGTGAAACCGCACCCGTTCCCCGGCTTCACCCTGATGCCCGTTCATTTGCGGCCCGAGGGGCGCGGCACCGTGCGCCTGCAATCGCCCGACCCGCTGGCTCCGCCCGCCGTGTTGTTCGACTATCTCCGCACCGACTACGACGTCCGCGCGCTGCTGGCGGCGATCCGCCTGTGCCGGACCATCGCCGCGCAACCCGCGCTGAAACCCTATGTCATGGACGAAATCCTGCCGGGCGCCGCGACCCAATCGGACGAGGACACGATCGCCTATATCCGCCAGACCGGCGTTTCGAACCAACACCCCACCAGTTCCTGCGCCATGGGGCACGGCCCCAACACCGTGGTCGACCCAAGGCTGCGGGTCCATGGCATCGAAGGCCTGCGGGTCGCCGACGCCTCCATCATGCCGGTCGTTGTCGGCGGCAACACCAACGCGCCAACGATCATGATCGGCGAAAAATGCGCCGCGATGATGCTGGAGGACGCGCATGGCTGACGAATTCGATTACATCGTGACCGGCGCGGGCTCGGCCGGCTGCGTGCTGGCCAACCGCCTGTCGGAAAACGGCAAGCATAAAGTGTTACTTCTGGAAGCTGGCGGCAAGGATTCCAGCTTCTGGATCCACGTGCCCATGGGCTACGCGAAAACCTTCGTCGATCCCCGCGTGAACTGGATGTTCGAAAGCGAGCCCGAGGAACGCCTGAACGGCCGCACCATGTACCAGCCCCGCGGCAAGGTTCTCGGCGGCACCAGCTCGATCAACGGTATGATCTATATGCGGGGCCACGCCGCCGATTACGACCAATGGCGGCAACTCGGCAACGAAGGCTGGGATTACGACTCCGTGCTGCCGTATTTTCGCAAAGCCGAGGATAACGAACGCGGCGCCGACGAATTTCACGGCGCCGGCGGCCCGTTGCGGGTCTCCGATCAGCCGTACGAATGGGAAATCGCGAAGTCGCTGCTGGAGGCCTGCAAACAGGCGGGCATTCCCTATAATCCCGACTTCAACGGCGCCTCGCAGGAAGGCTGCGGCTATTACCAAACGACAACCAACAACAAGCGGCGCTGGAGCACCGCCGCCGCCTATTTGAACCCGGCGCGCGGCCGCGCTAACCTGTCGATCGAAATTCGCGCCTACGCGACGAAAATCCTGGTCGAGAACGGGCGCGCGGTGGGCGTCGAATATAAAACCCCCGCCGGCATGAAAACCGCGCGCGCCCGCGGCGAGGTGATTGTTTCCGGTGGCGCTTACGGCTCGCCGCATTTGCTCCAGGTCTCGGGCATTGGCCCACAGGATCATCTGCGCGATATCGGCGTCGATGTTGTCCACCATTTGCCAGGCGTCGGATCGAATCTACAGGACCATTTCAACACCTATTGCACGTACAAAATTTCCAAAAATCTCTCTTTGAACAAATTGCAGCACAGCTTCGTCGACCGGATGATCGCCGGCGCCCGCTATGTCTTTCTCCGCGATGGACCGATGACCGGAAACGGCATGTACGTGGGCGCGCTTGTCCGGACCGACCGGCGCTTCGAACGGCCCGACCTGCAAATGAACATTTCCGCCTGGAGCACGATCGAACGCACACGCGACGGGATTCAATCGCATCCGCATCCCGGCATCTCCCTCAGCCCGGTTCATCTCCGTCCCGAAGGACGCGGCACCGTCCGGCTCGGGTCGGCCGATCCCTTCGCGCCACCAAAAATCCATTTCAACTTCATGAAATCGGACTACGACATGCAGACGATGCTGCACGGCATGCGCCTCGCCCGTCACATCGTCCGCCAGCACGCGATGCAGAAACTGCTGGTCGAGGAAACCTTGCCGGGCATCCACATCCGCACCGAGGAAGACATGATCGAGGACGTGCGCGCCCGCGGCGTCTCGAACCTGCACCCCGTGGGCACCTGCGGCATGGGCACGGGCCCGATGGCGGTCGTCGATCCCCGCTTAAAAGTCCATGGCATGGGCGGGCTGCGCGTCGTCGATGCCTCCATCATGCCGGTCATCGTCGCCGGCAACACCAACGCGCCCACCATCATGATCGCGGAAAAAGCATCCGATATGATCCTCCAGGACGCCCTCGCGGTATAACGAAAGGAAACTCCCATGGAACTCGGCGTTCACCTCCCGCATATCGGCCGCAAAGCCGGACCGGAAAATATTCGCGCCTGCGCGATACAGGCGGAACAACTGGGCCTGGCCGATGTTTGGGTCAGCGAACACATCATCGTGCCGAAATCCGGCGGCTATCCGCCGTCCCCCAATTTCTGGGACCCGATTCTGACCCTGACATGGGCCGCCGCCTCCACGGAACGCGTGCGTTTGGGCACGTCGGTGCTGGTGCTGCCATTGCGCCATCCCCTGCCGTTGGCGAAAGAACTCGCGACATTGCAGAACCTCTCGAAAGGGCGCCTGATACTGGGCGGCGGTGTCGGCTGGCTGGAGCAGGAATTCGAGGCGCTCGGCGTGCCCTTCAAAGAACGCGGACGCCGGATGGACGAGGGCATCGCGATGATGAAAGCGGTGTGGACCCAGGACCCCGTGACGTTCGAATCGAAATATATTTCGTCGGTCATCGAGGACATGCGGACACAGCCGCAACCGGTGAAACCCATCCCGATTTGGATCGGCGGGTCCTCCGACGCCGCGATCGCGCGAGCCCTGCGCCTGGACGGCTGGCACGGCAGCCGGGTGCGGCCTGAAAACGCGGCCGATATGGTCAAACGCTTTCGCGACGTTCGTCCCGGCGACGATTTTACCATTTCACTGCGGATCAACATCAACGAAACCAACGTCGACGACACAAAATCCGCGCTGGCGGCCTACAAAGCGGCGGGTATCCAGCACGTCATGGCCGCGCCGGAAGATCGCGAAATCGGCGTCTATATGAAAACCGTGGAACGCTTCGCCAAGGCGGGCGAGGGTTTGTGACCGAGGCGTGGTAAACGCCGGGGCTTTGCCCCGGACCCCACGAGGGCTCTGCCCCTCGACCCCGCCAGGGGATCGTCCCCTGGACCGCGATCGATTTGGTGCCCTTTGGGAGGGGAGGTGCCATGACCGGTCCGGTCATGGCACC
>CANJJS010000017.1 GCA_947474705.1 Acetobacteraceae bacterium
AGGGGCCATGCCATGACCGGAACCGGTCATGGCATGGCCCCTCCCACGGCACTCCAAATCGATCGCGGTCCAGGGGACGTTCCCCTGGCGGGTTCGAAGGGCGGCGCCCTCGCGGGGTTTGGGGCAGCGCCCCGACGTTTCCCCGAACGAGTACCTCGCCATTGGCCCCTTTCGGGCGGTGGGCGGGGCGGATAAGACGGGTGGATCATGACATTGGACATTCTCACGTTCGGTTGCCGCTTGAACGCTTATGAAAGCGAGGCGATGCGCGGCCTCGCCCAAGGTGTGACGGACACGGTGATCGTGAACACCTGCGCCGTGACGGCGGAGGCGGAGCGTCAGGCGCGTCAGGCCATTCGCCGGGTGGCGCGCGAGCGGCCGGACGCCCGCATTGTCGTCACGGGCTGCGCGGCGCAGATCGATCCGGGGGCATGGGCCGCGCTGCCCGGCGTGCATCGCGTGCTGGGCAACACGGAAAAACTGTTGCCGGAGAGTTGGGCCGAGGGCGCGGGGTCAGAGGTCGGCGACATCATGCGCGCCAAGGAAACCGCGGCCCATTTGGTGACGGAGTTCGCGGGACGGGCGCGGGCGTTCTTGCAGGTCCAGCAGGGTTGCGATCATCGCTGCACGTTTTGCGTGATCCCGTTCGGACGCGGTCCCAATCGCTCGGTTCCCATCGGCGCCGCCGTGGCGCAGGCGCGGGCGCTGGTGGAGAGCGGGTTTCAGGAAATCGTGCTGACGGGGGTCGATATCGTCTCTTACGGCCCCGATTTGCCGGGCCGGCCGCGTCTGGGCCAGTTGGCGCGGCGGTTGCTGGCGCAGGTGCCGGATCTGAAGCGGTTGCGCCTGTCCTCTCTGGACCCGGCGGCGATCGACGAGGATTTGTGGCGGCTGATCGCGGAGGAGCCGCGTTTGATGCCGCATCTGCATTTGTCGTTGCAGGCCGGCAGCGACCTGATCCTGAAGCGGATGAAGCGCCGGCATCTGACGGAAGACGCGCGCGCCACCATCGCGCGTGCCCGCGCGGCGCGGCCGGGGATCGCGATCGGCGCCGATCTGATCGCGGGCTTCCCCACGGAAACCGAGGCGCTGTTCCAGGAAACCCTCGATTTCGTCGTGGAACACGCGCTGCCCTACCTGCACGTCTTCCCTTACAGCGAGCGTCCAGGCACGCCCGCGGCGCGAATGCCCGCCGTGCCGAAGCCGGAGCGCAAAGAACGCGCGGCCCGGCTGCGCGCGGCGGGGGAGGATGCGTCGCGCGTCTTCCTGGCGGCGCAACACGACAAAATCGTCTCGATCCTGACCGAGAGCGGCCAGACCGGACATACCGAGCATTTCGCGCCGGTGCGGCTGACCGTCGAAACCCGGCCGGGCCAGGTGCTCGCCGGACGGGTCATCGGCACCGAACAAGGTTCCCTGTTGGCGGAGGCGGCCTGATGGCACTCGGAAGTTTCTTCAATCGTCTGAAGGAAGGGCTGACCCGCAGCACCGCCAAAATCGCGGAAACCATCGCCGCGGTCTTCAAGAAGCGGCGGCTGGACGACGAAGCGCTGGAGGAACTGGAAGACCTGCTCATTTCCGCCGATCTCGGCGTCGATGCCGCCGCCCGCGTGATCGCCGAGTTCCGCCGCACCCGTTTCGGCAAGGAAGTCACCGACGAGGAAATCAAACAGGCCCTGGCGGAGGAAATCGCCGCCATTCTGAAGCCGGTCGCGATTCCGCTGGTGCTGAACCCCGCGCTGAAGCCTCATGTCGTGCTGGTGGTCGGTGTCAACGGCACCGGCAAGACCACGACCATCGGCAAGCTGGCCCAGATGTATCGCGACGAGGGCAAGCGCGCCGTCCTAGTGGCCGGTGACACATTCCGCGCGGCCGCCGTCGAACAGTTGCAGATCTGGGGACAGCGGACCGGCTCCCCGGTGATTTCCGGCGGTCAGAACGCGGACTCCGCCGGCCTCGCCTTCGACGCGCTAACCCAGGCGCGTGAGGAAAAGGCCGACGTTCTGCTGATCGACACCGCGGGCCGCCTGCACAACAAGGCCGCGCTGATGGACGAGCTGGCGAAGATGATCCGCGTGCTGCGCAAGCAGGACGAAACCGCGCCGCATTCCGTTCTTCTGGTGCTGGACGCCACCACTGGCCAGAACGCGGTGCAGCAGGTCAAGGTCTTTAAGGAACTGGTGGCGGTCACCGGCCTGGTCGTTACGAAACTGGACGGCAGCGCGCGCGGCGGCATTGTCGTGGCGCTGGCGGAAACCTTCGGGCTGCCGGTGCACGCGGTCGGCGTCGGCGAAAAAGCCGGCGATCTCCGTCCCTTCGACGCCTTCGACTTCGCCCGCGGCCTGGTCGGCAGCGAGGCGGGACCACCCCCGGCGGGCCCACCCTTGGCGAGATAGCGCCGCCTCGGCCACGGCGGCTACGCGAAGCGCCGCTCCAAAGGCATTACACGCGGAGCGAGAGACGTCGGAAATGTTTACAATCCGCCGGAAACGTTCTCCGCCCGATAAGACAAGTTCATGTTTTACCTACATTTTCTAAAGTGGCACGAATCGTGCTTACTTCTGTCTTCAAGACGCGAGGCCGGTGTCGCCACCTGACCGACTCGTCGATTGCCAGCGCGCGTGGGGACGTGGCGACTGGGCAATAAGGGGAGAGTAAGTGTGATCGATGAAGACGAAGACCGGGTGTTCCGGCTTTTGACTCCCGTTGTGCTGGTCCTGATCCTGATCAGCGCCTGCGCGATACGTTATGTGCCCGGCGAGGTCGCCGCGATCGCGGTCTCCTGGATCATGCTGTCCATCTCCGTCGGCATCGGCTTCGGCCATTGCGTGCGGAACGAACCATAGGCCGCCCCGCGTAACACGCGCGTTTCGTCTACGCGTAACACGCGCGTTTCGCCGCGGGCACGGCGGCGTTCACATCTCGTCGACCCGTTCCACACCCGCCAGCCCCGCCAACGCCTGCGTCAGTCTGGGCGTTACGCTATATCCCCCGGGCAACGCGATCTCCACGCTCCGCTCCGCCCCAAGCCGCGGCACCAAAATGACCCGGCCCTTGCCGGTCCCCTCGCGCGTCAGCAAATCGCGGATATGCGGCACCGTCTCCGTCTCCTTCAGCCACACCCGGATCGAGGCCCCCGCCGCCGCCGCCGCCTGATCCAACGGCGTCGCGTCGAACGCCGTCAGCCGGATCGAGTCACCGTCCATCTTCGCTTCGGCGGAAATCAGAACGTGCCGGCCCTGCCCGAGCGTTTCGCGCGACTTCACCAAAACCTCGCTGAAACACGTGACCTCGATCGAGCCGGTGGCGTCGGAAATCCGCACCCAGGCCATGCGGCTGCCGGTGCGCGTGATCCGTTCCTTGGTCGCGACCACCGTCCCCGCCAGTTTGACCCGCGTCACGCCCGCCCGCGCCCGCGCCTCGACCTCGTTCGCCTTCACAACCCCCAGCCGCCGCAACGCCTGGGCGTAAGAATCGAGCGGGTGCGCGGTCAAATGGAAACCGACCGCCTCGGCCTCGAACGCCAGCCGTTCCAGCAACGGCCAATCCGGCGTTTCCGGCATGCGTAAGGGTTCCGGCTTGCTCGCCTCGCCCCCAAACAGCCCAATCTGCCCGCTCTCTTTTTCTTCCCGCTTCGCCTGCGCGCGCCGGACGATCGTTTCGGCCGCGGCGAACAACCGCGCCCGATTGTTGTCCAGACTGTCGAAGGCCCCCGCGCGCACCAGGTTTTCCACCTGCGACCGGCTGAGCTGCTTCGGATCGATCCGGTCCGCGAAATCCGCGAGACTCGCGAAGCCCGTGCCGGCGCGCGAGTCCACGATCGACTGCATCGCCGCGAACCCCACCCGCTTCACCGCCGCCAGCGCGTAACGAATCGCCAGCGTCCCGTCTTCCAGCCGCTCCACCGAGAAATCCGCGTCGGAATTGTTGATGTCCGGCGGCAGGATTTTCAAACGCCCGCGTTCCGCTTCCTGCTTCAACGCGGCGAGACGGTCGGTATTGCTCAACGCGAGACTCATACACGCCGCGATGAACACCTCGGGATGGTTCGCCTTCAACCACGCCGTCTGATACGCGACCAGCGCATACGCCGCCGCATGCGATTTGTTAAAGCCATAATCCGCGAATTTCGCCATGAGGTCGAACACCTCCTTGGCCTTCGCCGGATCGATGCCGCGGTCGATCGCGCCCTTTGTAAAAATCTCGCGCTGCGCCTCCATTTCCGAGGCGATCTTTTTGCCCATCGCGCGGCGCAGCAGATCGGCGCCGCCGAGCGAATAGCCCGCCATCTTCTGCGCGATCTGCATGACCTGTTCCTGATAGACCATGATGCCATAGGTCTCTGACAGGATGTCGTGAATCTCCGGGTGCGGCGCCTCCCAGGCCTCGCCGGCCTTGCGGCGGCAGTAATCCGGGATGTTCGCCATCGGGCCGGGACGGTAGAGCGCGACGGCGGCGATCAGATCCTCGAACCGGTCGGGCCGCATCTGTCGTAACGTATCGCGCATGCCCTGGCCTTCCATCTGGAAGACCCCGCCGGCCTCGCCGCGCGCCAGCATTTCGTAGGATTTTTTGTCGTCCAGCGGCAGATGGTCGAGATCGACGCTGATGCCGAGTTTCGTCAGGTAATTCTTCGCCCGGTCCAGGATGGTCAGCGTCGTCAACCCAAGAAAATCGAATTTGACCAGGCCCGCGAGTTCGACGTGCTTCATCGAGTATTGCGTGACCAGAAAATCCGATTTCGGGTCTTTGTAAAGCGGCACCAGTTCCACGAGGGGACGGTCGCCGATCACCACCCCGGCGGCATGGGTCGAGGCATGGCGATAAAGCCCCTCGATTTGCAAGGCGATTTCCAGTAGCCGCGCGACGCTTTCGTCGTTGTCGCGCATGTCCTGCAATTTCGGCTCGCCGTCCACCGCCTGTTTCAGCGTGACCGGTTTGGCGGGGTTGTTGGGGATCAGTTCGGCGACGCGGTTGACCTGGCCGTAGGGCAGGCCAAGCACGCGGCCGACATCGCGGACCGCCGCGCGGGCCTGCAATTTTCCGAAAGTGATGATCTGCGCGACCCGGTCCCCGCCATATTCCTTCCGCACGTATTCGATGACCCGGTCGCGGCCTTCCTGGCAAAAGTCGATGTCGAAGTCGGGCATCGACACGCGTTCCGGATTCAAAAACCGTTCGAACAGCAAATTGAATTGCAGGGGATCGAGATCGGTGATGGTCAAAGCCCATGCCGCCACCGACCCCGCGCCGGACCCGCGGCCGGGACCGACCGGAATATTGTTCTGTTTCGACCATTGAATGAAATCGGCGACGATCAGAAAATACCCGGAAAATCCCATGCTCGCGATCACGTCGAGTTCGTAATCCAGCCGCTCCCGGTAACGGACCCGTTTCTCCGCGTCCGCGCCGGCGTCGTCCATGCGCCGTTCCAGCCCCTCGATGGCCATGGCGCGGACGGTTTCTTCTTCGTTCGATCCCTCGCGCACCTTGGGGCACACCGGCAGCAGCGGTTTTCGGGTTTCGGCCATGATCGCGCAGCTTTTCGCGATGGCGAGCGTGTTGTCGCAGGCCTCCGGTAAATCGGCGAACAGCGCGCGCATGACGTTGGCGGGCTTGAACCAATGTTCCGGGGTGACGCGGCGGCGGTCTTTCTCGGACAGCAGCCGTCCCTCGGCGATGCAGAGCAGGGCGTCCTGCGCCTCGTGCATCGACGCCGTGGCGAACATGCAATCGTTGGTGGCCACGAGGGGGAGGCCGTAAGCGTCCGCCATGGCGATCAGGCCGGGCTCGATGGCGGCCTCGATGGGCAGATGGTGGCGGTGCAGTTCCACGATCGTCCGATCCGGAAAGGCTTCCGCCAGCGCCGCCAGGAGGCGGTCGGCTTCCTGCTTCTGGCCCTCCGCCAGCAACCGGGCGATTGGGCCGGTGGTGCCGCCCGTCAGCAGGAACAACCCCTCGGAGTGCGCGCACAGCACGTCCAGCGCCAGGCTGGGTTTCAGCGAGGGGTCGGTGTCCAGAAACCCGATCGACGAAAGCCGCTGTAAATTCGCCAGCCCCGCCGCGTCGCGCGCCAGCAGCACCAGCGGGTCGGGGTTCAGCCGCGGATTGTCGGTCCGCGCCAGCGCGACCTGACAGCCAATGATGGGCTGGACCCCTTTGCCCGTGCAATACTGCGAGAATTCCAGGGCGCCGAACAGATTCCCGGTGTCGGCGATGGCGACGGCGGGCATCCCCGCCTCCCGCGCCAGTGCCGCGATCTTGTCGGCTTTGATGGCGCCCTCGCTGAGCGAATAGGCGGAATGGACGCGGAGATGGACGAAATCGGCATGGGGCATGGGCGGGAGTGTAAGCCGTCGCGTCGAGTCGCGGGAAGCGGGGCGTGAGCGGCGGGCCGGAGACCGTCTGCCCGTGGGAGGAAATCCCGGCTTTTTTCAACCCAGGGGAGGTGCGGCGGTTTCTTGTGTGGATGGAAGGGCGGATCGCGGAGGGTCATGCGGCGGAATGCCCCGCGCGGGCGGGCGAATTGGACATGGGGTTTCGCCGGTTCCGTCACCTTCCGTCCGGCGATGTCTGGGAACTCTCCCCGCCCGACGGGCCCGCGGCGCCGGCGTTTCGCCCGGCCGGGGGCACAGGAAAATTCGAGTGAAGCAGACCTGGCGCGCCACCGCCGTTCTGGCCCGCGTGGGGGAATTCCAGGCTTGGAGGTCAAGGAAGTTTATATTGCCGTATCCGGCCGTCGCGGTCGATCTCGAACAACTGGTCCGTCGCGATGTTCGCTTCTTCAATCGCCTGCGCCAAGGCCGTGCCCAGGACGATCTGCCGGGCTCGCCCGGTCGCGCCCAGAAAGACGCCCATCCCAGGATGTGTGCCCGCCTTCCGGGCGAGCCCGCGAAAGTCGTCCGCGTTACTGGTCATGACGATACGTTCTTCCGCGATCGCAAAAGCCAGCACGGCGGGATCCGAGGCCCCGCTCAGGCCCGCCTCGTTGACGTGGACCGCGTCGAACCCGTGCACGTGGCGCAAATGCGAGGCCAGCATCGGCGACAAATTCTCGTCGATCAGGAAGCGTGGCGCCACGTCTTGCCGGCGGGTCTGCCACGCGCAGGATTGGCCGAAGCGTAAATCGCCGCGCACTCGACGGTGTCAGGGTCGAGATACGGATAATCCTCGACGATACTGTCCACCGTATCGCCCCCTTCCAGCCGTCCGAGGATCGCCTCCGCGGTAATCCGCGTGCCCCGGATCGTCGCGGCCCCCCCCATGATGGCGGGATCGTGGACGATCGCTTCCCGCGCGCGTTCGTAAAGCGCCATGCGGCGGCGAACGCCGGACAACGCCTTGCCCGCGTCGATATGCACCCACTCGCCAATTGAAACGGTCGAAGTATCGCCAGCCTCCAGCGCGGATTTTAACAGCCGCCAGGCGTCGCCATGCGAAAGCCGGACCTTCGCGGGCATCGATCTCACCAGCGCGAGCGCCAACAGCGCTGTCTCATCCAACTGACGCCGATGCGTCTTTCGGTCGCGGCGCGCGGGAAGCTGCCGGGACGCAATGGCCTTCCTCACCGCGGATAGTGTGACCCCGGACATGGCGGCCGCTTCGCGGGGGGTATAGCCGGGCATCGGCGTGGTCTATCGTCTCCTTGATTTCAAGGTAGGTGCGCGGCGGGTCCGATGCAATCGGAATGAACCGCCCGCTCTTGACCCGCTCCACGCTTCCCGCGCAGTACACCCCCAAATCCCCAGGCCCGGCCGCGCAGGCCTGGGCCGGTATCCATAGCCGGAGAGTCTCCCCCCCATGGCTGGCCTCTACTACGAAGAATTCTCGGTCGGGCAGGAATTCGTCCACGCCTGGACCCGCACGGTGACAGAGGCCGACAATGTCCTCTTCACCACCATGACCATGAACGTCCAGCCGCTGCATCTCGATGCCGAGTTCGCCGCGGCCACCGAATTCGGCAAGCCCTTGGTGAACTCCATCTTTACCCTTGGCCTCATGGTCGGCGTCTCCGTCAACGACACCACCATCGGCACCACCGTCGGCAATCTCGGCTTCTCCGACGTCAAATTCCCCAAACCCGTCTTCGCCGGCGACACGCTGCGGTCCCGCACCAAGGTGCTTGCGATGCGCGAGAGCAAATCCCGCCCCGACGTCGGCATCCTCGAATTCGAGCACACCTGCTGGAACCAGCGCGGCGAGATGGTCGCGATCTGCCGCCGCCAGGCGATGATGCGCAAGAAGCCCGCCGCCTGATGCGCTTTTTTCTCCTACTGGCCACGCTGCTCGCCGCCACGCCCGCTTTCGCCCAGGCCCCCGGGGGCCCGCCCGCGGTGGGCGTGGTGACGGCGGAGCCCGCGACCGTGACGGAAACCTCCGAATTCACCGGGCGCGTCCAGGCCACCGGCCGCGTCTCCCTGACCGCCCGCGTCACCGCCTTCCTGGAAGAACGCCTGTTCGCGGAAGGCACGGAGGTCGCCGCCGGCGAAATCCTTTATCGCCTGGAACGCGGCCCTTTCGAGGCCGATGTCGCGCGCCAGGAAGCCTCGGTCGCCGACATCAGCGCGAAACTGGCCAATGCGACGTCCCAGTTGAACCGCGCGCAAACGCTGCTGCAAAGCCAGGCCGGAAACCGGGTGAACGTGGACGACGCGATGACCGCGCAGCGCTCCGCCGCGGCGCAATTGTCGGGCGCACAGGCGGCGCTGCGGCAGGCGCGGATCAATCTGGATTACACGGAGATCAAGGCGCCGATCGCCGGCCAGATCAGCCGCACCGCCGTGACGCCGGGCAATGTCGTCTCGCCCAGCACCGGCGCGCTGGCGACGATCGTCAGCCAGGATCCGATGTATGTGACCTTTCCGGTGGCCGTGCGCGTGCTGACCGAACTGCGGACGCGCTACGCGGGGAAGGGGGGGCTGAACGCGGTCCGGGTCCGCCTGAAACTCCCCGACGGCACCGCTTACGACCAGACCGGCCGGATCGATTACGTCGATCCCTCCGTCGCGCCGGGCACCGACACGATCCTGGTCCGCACCTCCATCGCCAACCCCGTCCGCGGCACCGCCGCGCCCGGCCGGCCCGTCGATCGGATGCTCGCCGACGGCGCCTTCGTCACCGTCGCCGTCGAGGGCATCGAGCCCGTCAAGGCCCTGGGCGTTCCCCGCGCCGCGATCCTGACCGACCAGAGCGGCAATTTCGTCTATGTCGTCGCCGCCGAGAACAAGATCGAACGCCGCAACGTCCAACTGGGACAGTCCACCCCGTCCCTGGCCGTGATCGCCAGCGGCCTGAAGCAGGGCGAGACCGTCGTCCTCGAAGGTCTGCAACGCGTCCGGCCGGGCATTCAGGTGAACCCCGGTCCGGCCGGCCCCCGGCCGCCCGCCGCCGCGCCGGGACGCTGATCGCATGATCTCCGCCGTCTTCGTCGACCGCCCCCGTCTGGCGATCGTCCTCTCGATCCTGCTGACGCTGGCCGGCGTGCTCGCCTACCAGCGGATCGCCCTGTCGCAATTCCCCGACATCGTGCCGCCCCAGGTCACGGTGTCCACCAGCTTCCCCGGCGCCTCCGCCGCGGTCGTGGAGGCGACGGTCGCGCAGGTGCTGGAAGCGGCGGTTGTCGGCGTGGACCGCATGATCTACATGAAGTCCAACAGCGCCAACGACGGTTCCTATTCCTTGGGCGTCACCTTCGAACTCGGCGTCAATCCGGATATCGCCACCGTCAACGTCAACAACCGGGTCCAGGCCGCGCTCGCCCGATTGCCGCCGGAGGTCCAGCGCCAGGGCGTTACCGTCCGCAAACGATCCACCGCGATTCTGGAATTTCTTCAGGTCTACAGCGAGACCGGCGAGCATACGCCGCTGTTCATCAGCAATTACGTGACGATCAACGTGCTCGATCGCCTTGCCCGCACGCCGGGGGTGGGCGACGCGACGATGTTCGGGCGCCTCGATTACGCGATGCGCATCTGGTTCGACATTAACCGGATTGTTTCTCTCGGACTCGCGCCGTCCGACATCGTCGCCGCGATTCAGCAGCAGAACGTCCAGGCGGCGACCGGCCGTATCGGATCGCGCCCGACTCCGGACTCCACGCAATTCCAGTTGAATGTGCGAACCCAGGGGCGGCTGTCGACGCCGGAGGAGTTCGCGGCGATCGTGGTCCGCGCCAATCCGGACGGCTCGGTCCTGCGTGTTGGCGACGTCGCGCGCGTCGAACTGGGCGCCGCGAACATGGACACGGAGAGCCGGTTGAACGGTAAACCCGCTGTCTCCATCGGCCTTTATCTGGCACCCGGCGCCAACGCCGTCCGCACCTCCGCCGCCGTCAACGCCACGCTCGCGGACATGCAGACACGCTTTCCCACCGGTTTAAAAGCGCGCGTCTTCTACGACAGCAGCGGCTTCGTCGCGGCGACGATGGAGGAGGTGAAATCCACCCTCCTCATCGCCTTCGGCCTCGTCGTGCTGGTTGTGTTCGTGTTCCTTGGCAACTGGCGCGCGACGCTGATCCCGATCGTCGCCATCCCCGTCAGCCTGATCGGCACCATCGCGGTTCTGATGGCCGCCGGGTTCTCGCTGAACACGATTTCGTTGCTGGCCATGGTGTTGGGCATCGGCATCGTCGTGGACGACGCGATCGTGGTGGTGGAAAACGTGGAACGGGTGATGGCGGAGGAACCCGATCTCGACCCGAAAACCGCGACCAAGAAGGCGATGGCGCAGATCACCGGTCCCGTGATCGCGATTTCGCTGGTGCTGTTGTCGGTGTTCGTGCCGATCGGGTTCATTCCCGGCGTGTCGGGGACGCTGTTCCGCCAGTTCGCGGTGACGATCAGCGTGTCGATGCTGATTTCCGCCATCAACGCGCTGACTTTGTCGCCCGCCTTGTGCGGCCTGTTCTTGCGTCATCACGGCCATCCCCGCGGCCCCCTGGGGTGGATGCTCAGCGGCATCGACGGCATCTGCAACGGCTACGCCGCGATCGTTCGTCCCTTGCTGCGAGTCTCTCTGCTCAGCATCGCCGTCATCGCCGCCTCCGCCTACGGCATTTTTCATCTGGGACAGCAAACGCCCACCGGCTTTCTGCCCGAAGAAGACCAGGGTGCCTTCTTCATCGCCGTCCAACTCCCCGACGGCGCCGCTTTGTCGCGCACGCGAGAGGTCGTGACCCAGGTCGAAAACCTGGTCCGCCCGATGCCGCAGGTCGAAGGCGTCCTCGCCATCGTCGGCTTCTCCCTGCTCGACGGCGGCAACCAGTCGAACTCCGCCTTCCTGGTCGTCCGCCTGAAACCCTTCGAAGACCGGACCGGCGCCGCCGATGGCGCCCGCGTGGTGATCGGAAAAGTCTTCGGCGGCGTCAGCCAGATCCGCACCGCCAGCATCTTCCCCTTCAGCCTGCCGCCGATCATCGGCCTGTCCACCAGCGGCGGCTTCGAATTCCAGTTGGAAAACCTGGAAGGACGCGAACCCGCCGAAATGGCCAGCGTCATGGGCGGCCTGCTCGGCGCCGCCAACCAGGACCCGCGCCTGAACCGGGTCTTCGCCACCTTCACCGCTTCCAACCCCGCCGTCTGGCTGGATATCGACCGCGACAAGGCACAGGCGCTGGGCATCGGCGTGTCCGACATCTTCAGCACCCTCCAGGCCGCGCTGGGTGGGTTCTACATCAACGACATGAACCTCTACGGCCGCACCTGGCAGGTCATCCTCCAGGCCGAGGCCGCCGATCGCGCCGACATGACCGCCTTCGACCGCATCTATGTGCGCGACAAAACCGGCGACATGATCCCGCTGAAATCCGTCGCCAGCCTGCGCTACGTCGTCGGACCTCAGGTCATCAGCCGCTTCAACAACTACCGCGCCGTCACCGTGAACGGCGGGCCGAAACCCGGCGTGTCCTCCGGCGACGCCCTGATCGCCATGGACCAGATCGCCGCGCGCACGCTCCCCCAGGGCTACGGCTACGAATGGTCCGGCACCGCGTTTCAGGAACGCCAGTCGGAGGGCCAGACCTTCGGCATTCTCTCCCTGGCCGTGCTGTTCGCCTATCTGTTCCTGGTCGCGCTGTACGAAAGCTGGATGATTCCTATTCCGGTGCTGCTGACCGTCACCGTCGGCGTGCTGGGCGCCTTCGCCGGGCTTCTGATTTCCGGCCTATCGCTCGACCTCTACGCCCAGATCGGCATGGTCGTTCTCATCTCCCTGGCCGCCAAGAACGGCATCCTCATCGTCGAGTTCTCGAAGGAACTCCGCGAAAAAGGCGTCTCCATCCGCGAGGCGGCGCTGTCCGGCGGGCGCATGCGCATCCGCGCCGTGCTGATGACCTCCATCGCCTTCATCGTCGGCCTCATCCCCCTGGTCTGGGCCGAGGGCGCCGCGATGCTCAGCCGCCGCGCCGTCGGCACCGCCGTCTTCGCCGGCATGATCGTCGCCACCTGTATCGGCGTGTTCCTGATCCCAATGCTTTACGTCGTTTTCCAGACCTGGCGGGAACGGGTGAAACGGATGTTCGCCAAGGCGCATTGATCCCCGGGCGCCTTGATCCAGGTCAATGCCCGGCGGAGCGAGGAGGGGCCAGACTCGCCGCATTGCAACACCCGGCGGCCACCCCATGCATTTCAGTTTCGAAACCCTGGGCAACGCGACTCTCGCCTTTCGCGAGGACGATAAACCCATCCTCGCCACCGACCCCTGGCTGACGGGCACCTGCTATTTCGGCAGTTGGGGCCTCGACCGCCCGCTGACCCCCGACGAACTCGCGCTGGTCCAGGCGAGCGAATACATCTGGATCTCCCACGGCCACCCCGACCACTTCCACGTTCCGTCTTTGGCGCTGCTACGGCCCGATCAGAAAATCCTGCTGCCGGACCATTACAGTTCCGACATCCACGACTACCTGGAAAAACGCGGCTTCCAGGTGGAAGTCATGCGTTACAAAACCTGGAAACAACTCTCGCCGGGCATCCGCGCCATGTGCCTGGACAACGAAAACCAGGACGCGATCCTTCTCGTCGAGGCCGGCGACAGCCTCGTCGTCGATCTCAACGACTCCCCCCTCTGCGGCGAACGCCGTTTCATCCGAAACCTCGTCAAAAATTATCGCCGCGAGCGCACCTACGTCGCGGCCCTCTGCTCCAACGACGCCGACATGTTCAACCTCGTCGATGCTCTCGGACAACGCATCGTCGACCCGCCAGAGCAACGAAAACCCGGCATGATCTGGTCCCTGTCCCGCATCGTCGAATCCCTTGGCGCCGGGTCCTACGTCTCCTCCGCCTCCCAGCACATCTACGTTCGCCGCGATGCCATCTGGGCCAATCCCTACCGCGTCGGCTGGTCCGACGTCGTCAAACACTGGACCCGGCCGAATATCCGCATCGTGGAACCCTTTGTCGTCATGAACCTCGACACCGGGGACTACGAACGGAAGCATCCGGAACAAACCTCGGATTTCGCACAGGTCACGGACGCGACGTCGGACGACGACTGGGATGAAAAACCGACCGAAAACAACTGGACCGCGCTGACCGATTTCTTTCAGTCGATCGAACTCCTCAGGCCCCATTTCGACTGGCTGGATTTCACCATGGGCGGCGAAACCCGGCGCATAACCCTCGCCGGAACCGGCGAGAACCGCGGCATCGCCTTCAACGCGCCCGCGAAATCTCTTATGAATGCGGTGAAACTCGGATATTTCGACGCCATTCTGATCGGCAATTTCATGACGGCGGAATTGCGAAACACGACGCTTTATCCGCATTTCACGCCCATCGTCGCGAAACTCGCCGGCGCCTCCGGCGTGAAAACCGCCGAAGCCTGGAAACGCTTCCGTTCCCGCTACTTCCGGCGCAATCCCCTGGGGTACCTGGAATGGCATCTGATGGAGAAACTCGCCGGCGCCGGGGATGTCGCCCGCGAATGGGCCGGCCACCTCCACATCAAACGCCCGCTGAAAATCGTCTATCGCCGCTTTCTGGGCGACCCCGTGGGGTAATGCCGCATGTGCACCGGGCCGCGGACATCCGGGCACCAATTCTTTCGCGACACCGCCGCCGTCATCGTCATGGTTCGGCCTGACCGGGCCATCGGTGGCGGTCTGCCGTCGCGGTTCATGGCGTATTCGCCGTGGAACGTGCCTCCCATCGCATCGCCGTGCCGTGTCCGGTGGTCCGGTCAAGCCGAACCATGACGGAATATGGGGCGGAGTTTATCGTTTCACGACCATTCACCCGCTGCATATGAGGTAAAGCCTCCGCCGCGCCCTCCGTGCCAAAATCCCGATAATCCGTGCTTCATCCCTTGCCGTTCCTCCCTCGCTCCCAGGCCGCGACGGACATGGCGACCCGGCCCCCAACACCCCCCTTGGCCCATCCCCCCGAACCCGTGCATCCTCCCCCCAACCAACGCGGAGACAGCACCATGGCGGACCAAAAATTCGGCCTCGCGCAACCCGTTCGCCGGGTCGAGGACCCGAGACTCCTCAAAGGCATGGGCCGCTATACCGACGACATCGTCCTTCCCGGCATGCTGACCGGCGTCGTCGTCCGCAGCCCCCACGCCGCCGCGAAACTCGGCGCCATCGACACCTCCGCCGCCGCGTCTCTCCCTGGTGTTCGCGCCATCTATACCGCCGCCGACCTGAAGCATCTGGGCTCGCTCCCCTGCGCCGCGCCGGTGCAAAACAAAGACGGCTCCGACATGGTCTCCCCGCCGCACCTCGTCCTGGCGGAGGGCGCGGTCCGTCATGTCGGCGATCCCGTTGCCTTCGTCGTCGCCGACACCATGGAACAGGCGCGCGATGCCGCCGAGGCGATCGCCGTCCACTACGAAATTCTTCCCTCCGCCACCGATCTCGCCACCGCGATGAGCCCAGGTGTCCCCGCTGTCTGGCCGGAGGCGGCGAACAACACGGTTTTCGACTGGGAAATCGGCGACAAAGCCGCCACTGAGGCCGCCTTCGCGCGGGCCGCGCACGTCACAAGCCTGACCGTCGTCAACAACCGCATCGTGGTCTCGTCGATGGAAGCCCGTGCCGCCGTCGCGGATTACGACGCGGGCACGGGACGCTGGACGCTCTACGCCAACACCCAGGGCGGCTGGCTGGTGAAGAATCTCATTGGTCCGGTCTTCGGGACCGACCCCGAAAATTTCCGCGTTGTGACACCGGATGTCGGTGGCGGGTTCGGCATGAAACTCTTCCTTTACGCCGAGCACGTTCTTACCTGCTTCGCGGCGCGGGAGCTGGGCCGTCCCGTGAAATGGGCGGCCAGCCGTGGCGAATCCTTCCTGTGCGACACGCAGGGCCGCGACAACATCACCTTGGGAGAACTCGCGACGGACGCGAACGGAAAATTCCTCGCGCTGCGCACCCGGAACATTTCCAACATGGGCGCCTATCTTTCGACCTTCGCGCCTTATATCCCGACTTACGCGGGAACTTCCGTCCTCTCCAGCATTTACAATTTTCAGGCGATTTACGCCAACGTGATCGGCGTCTTCACCAACACCGTGCCCGTCGATGCCTACCGCGGCGCCGGTCGTCCCGAGGCCAATTATCTCGTCGAACGGCTCGTCGATGCCGCCGCGCGCGAACTGAAGATCGACCGCATCGAACTCCGCCGCCGCAACATGGTCCCGCCCTCGGCGATGCCGCACACGACACCGGTCGGAAAAACCTACGACAGCGGCGATTTCCGGATCGTCCTCGACGCCGCTTTGGCGAAAATGGATTTTTCGACATTCGAATCCCGCCGCGCCGCCGCCGCCGCGCGCGGCAAGCGCCGGGGGCTCGGCCTGGCTTATTACCTGGAAGCCACCGGCGGCGACCCGACCGAGCGCGCGGAAATCAAATTCGCCGACGACGGCTTCGTCGATGTCTTCGTCGGCACCCAGTCCACCGGACAGGGCCACGAAACCGCTTATGTCCAGCTTACCGCCACGCGTCTCGGCATCGACGGCGACAAAATCCGGATCCGCCAGGGCGACACCGACACGATCCCCGTCGGCGGCGGCACGGGCGGCGCCCGCAGCCTGTATTCCGAGGGTCAGGCGATCGTCAAAACCGCTGATTCCGTCATTGAAAAAGGCAAGCTCGCGGCGTCCGACGAACTGGAAGCCTCCGTCGCCGACATCGTCTTCGCCGACGGCCGTTTCGCGATCGCGGGCACTGACAGAGGGATCGATCTCCTCGACCTCGCCGCGATCCGCCGCCGCAAATCCCTGCCGCTGGACACAGCGGAAATCGCCGCCATCGATCATCACACTTTTCCAAATGGATGCCATATGGCGGAGATCGAGATCGATCCCGAAACCGGTGTCACCACGATCGTCCGTTACGCCGTCTGCGACGATGTCGGCAAGGCCATCAATCCGATGATCGTCCGCGGTCAGGTGGCCGGCGGTGTCGCGCAGGGCATGGGTCAGGCCATTCTGGAACATACCGTGTTCGACACGGACTCCGGACAACTCCTGTCCGGCAGCTTCATGGATTACGCGCTGCCCCGCGCCGACGACCTGCCGGACATAGAGGTCGAGTTTCTGGAAATCCCCTGCGCCACCAACCCGCTTGGCGTGAAAGGCGCGGGCGAGGCCGGGGCGGTCGGCAGTCCGCCGGCCTTGATCAATGCCATCCTGGACGCGCTGGCGCCCGATGGCGTGGACCATATCGACATGCCCGCGACCCCGGAACGTGTCTGGCGCGCGCTCTCCCGGCCGGCGGCGGCGATCTGATCGCGAAAGGACGGAAACCGTGGCGTGCCCCCGGGGGGAAGCGCCTACCCCTTCGCCGCGCGCAACGAATACGACAGCGGCAGCCAGGGTTTGTCCGGCCAGCGATAATCGCAGTGCCCGTGCCGGACCAGGCCGGAAAACATCTTCCACGCCACATGGCCGTGTTCCTCGAACCGATCGATGCGCAACCCCGCGAAAATCGCCGCCGTCAGTATATCGGACAGTGGATGGAGAAACTCGACGGTCCGGCTGTTCGTCAACCGCGCCGTGGGATCGGCGTAGTCTTCCGGACGGTCTTCCAGCATCGGCTGGCGGCTGAGATAGGGCATGTACCAGCTGGGCATGCCATCCGGCGTCGCCGTCATGTCGTCGAACACGTAGGCCGCTGGGTGGGCCTCGGCCAGCGCCAGATATCCGCCCGGTTTCAGGAACGACCCGATAACCGAAGCCCATGCGCGGAGGTCCGGCAGCCAGCAGAGCGCGCCCCAACTGACGAAGACGCGGTCGAAGGACGCGGGTTCCGGCAGCGCGGCCGCGGCGTCGTAAACATTGGCCTCCACGAAGCGCGCCCGCCCGGCCAGCCCCAGTTCGGCCGCGAGACCACGAGCCGCCTCGATCGCCGGCGCGGAAAAATCGATCCCCACGACCTCCGCGCCCCGCCGGGCCAGTACCAGCGAATCGAACCCGAAATGGCATTGCAAATGCAGCACGCGTAAACCGGCGACAGGACCCAGCACGCCCGATGCGATCGCGTCCAGATGGGCCGAGCCATCGCGTAACGACTCCAGCACGTAAGTGTCGGGCGCGTTGAGATGCAGCGGCACCCGCTCATCCCAGTTCGCCCGGTTCAATCGCAGCCAGTCCGGTTCTTCGGCCATGGCCCCTCCAAACCGGCGATTTGTTTCACACCCCCCGCGCGGCCGGTTCGACGGGAACAAGCCAGCCCTCGTAAAGGACGATCGGACCAGTGAGCACATGCCAGATTTCGACATGAAAGTGAAATCGGCCGTCCGTTTCGGCTTCGAAGGCGCGGGACCGTGGCGCCAGCCACGGCGGTAGCGGCACGCCAAGGCAGCGCCATCCCTGGAACGCCAACGCCAGGCGATTCCCCTCGGGCACCAGCGCCATCGCGAAAGTCAGCGGGCCAAAGCTTTCTCGCAACAGCCCGGCATGGCGTCCGGTGCCCGCGAACTGCCGGCTCGAAAAGCTTGCGGCTCCGAACCGGCGGGTCCAGATCTCGGCCGCGCCGTCCCGTTCGAACCGGACGCTGACCGGCGTATCCGCCGCCGGTCCAGGAAACCCAACGATCGCCCCCGCGAGCCGGGCCAATAATCCGGTCCCGCGCTCCACGCGCGCGCGCCCCTCAGCCAGAACCACGCCGTCGTGCAGGTCCCGGATCGCGATCGGCAGCCCATCCCACGCCGCGCCCAACACCCGGCGATACAGGCCATCGCCCTTGGCGCCGGTCATTCCGCCCGCTTCACCGCCTGCCACGCCGCTTCCATGGCGTCGAGCGTCTCGCCCTTCAAATCCCGCCCATCCGCCGCCAGCATCGTTTCCATCGCATTGAAGCGCCTGGAAAATTTTTCGTTGGCGTGCCGCAAACACGCCTCCGGGTCCAGGTTCAGTTTTCGCGCGAGATTCGCCAGCACGAACAGCAAATCCCCGACCTCGTCCGTCAGCCGCGCCGGATCGGCACCCGGCAATTCGGCCTTCAACTCGCCGATTTCCTCGTCCAGCTTGTCCAGCACCGCCGCCGCGTCCGGCCAGTCGAACCCGGCGCGCGCGGCACGGCTGGTCAGTTTCGCGGCCCGGGTGAGGGCGGGGAGCCCCACCGGCACGCCCGCCAGGGTGCCCGTTTCCAGACGCGCCGCCCGCTCCGCCGCCTTGCCCGCCTCCCAGGCCGCCGTTTGCGCCGCCGCGTCGCGCATCGCGGTTTCGCCGAACACATGCGGGTGGCGCCGGATCATCTTGTCCGAAATCGCCTTGGCCACGGTGGCGAAACCGAAATAGCCCGCCTCTTCCGCCATGCGCGCGTGATAGACGACCTGAAACAGCAGATCGCCCAACTCATCCGGCAGCGAGTCGAAATCCCGCCGCGCGATGGCATCGGCGACCTCGTAGGCCTCCTCGATCGTATACGGCGCGATCGACGCGAAATCCTGCACCTTATCCCACGGGCACCCCGTCGCGGGATCGCGCAGCGCGGCCATGATATCGAGCAAACGGCGGAGTTCCGCCTCGGCGGAGAGTGGCTGTTCCATGCCAACGCCGATAAGCGGCCAGGCCTGACCCCGCAAGGGGCCCGGTGTTAACCGATCAGACCGGCGACCCAGCGGAAAAGGCCGATATGGGACAGATCGTTCCAGGTCGCGAAGAGAAACAAGCCGCCCAACAGCGCGATCCCCGCCCGGAACCCATACTCCTGCGCGCGTCGCGGCAGCGGCCGCCCGGCGATGGCCTCCACCAAGTAAAACAGCAGATGGCCGCCATCCAACACCGGGATCGGGAACAGATTGATCAGCCCAAGATTGACCGACAGCACCGCGATGAACGAGATCAGGCTGGATACACCAAGCTCGGCGACCTGGCCGGACAATTGCGCGATCCGTAAAGGTCCGCCCAACTCCTCCGTGCCACGCTGCCCCGCGATCATCTGAGTCAGCCCGGCCAGCGTGTCCACCGTCACGCTCCAGGTCTGCGTCACGCCGCCGGTCAGCGCGTCCAGCACGCCCAGCTTCTGGAACTCCTGGGTGCCGCCGCGAATGCCCAAAAGACCGATCTTACGGCCCTTCACCTCCCGCGCCTCCGTCACCACCACGATCTCCTGGCGCGCGCCGCCACGGGTCACGGACATCGACAGGGTTTCGAGCGGATGCGCGACGACGATGCGCTGGATGTCTTCGAACGACCGGATGGCCTGGCCCTGGATGGTCTCGATCCGGTCGTTGACCTGAAGCCCGGCCCGCGCGGCGGCGCCGTTGGGCAGCACCTCGCCCACGACCGGCACCGTGACGGGACGGCCGACGGCCATGAACAATCCGGCGAACAGCACCATCGCCAGCACGAAATTGGCCACCGGACCGGCGGCCACGATAATCGCGCGCGACAACACCGGCTTTTCGTGGAACGTCTGCCCCGTTTTCCAGCTCGCCCGAACCTCGGCGGACACTTCCTCCGGCCGCTCCTGGCCATGCAGCTTCACATAACCGCCCAACGGAAGCCAGGAGATGCGCCATTCCGTGCCCAGCCGGTCGCGCCACGTGTAAATGGTCTTGCCGAACCCAACGGAGAACGCCTCGACATACACCCCTCGCCAGCGCGCGGCGAGGTAATGGCCAAGCTCGTGAAAGAACACGAGAACACCCAGCACCACGATGAAGGCGAGGGCGGTGCGGACGACATCGGGGAAAAGCTGCTGCACGGGCGCGGGGTTCTTTCAGGGCAATTCGAACGACGGATCCGAAAATTCAGGCCGCCTTGGCGGCCGTGAAAGCAAGCGCGGCGCGGCGCGCGGCGGCATCCAGCGCGACCACGTCGTCCAGGGTGGGCGCGTCTGGCGTGCCCATGGCTTCCATGACCCGCTCCACCGTCGCGGCGATGTCGAGGAAACCGATCTGCCGTTGCAGGAACGCTTCGACCGCGACCTCGTTCGCCGCGCTCAGGATCGCCGGCGCGCCGCCGCCGGCCTTCAGCGCGTCGCGGCACAGGCGCAGCGCCGGGAAGCGGACGGGATCGGGTTCTTCGAATTCCAGCCGCGCGATCGCCGCCAGATCGAGTCTGGGCGACGTGGTCGCCATCCGCTCCGGCCAGGCCAAGGTATGGGCGATCGGAATGCGCATGTCGGGCGAACCAAGCTGCGCCATCACCGAGCCGTCATGGTAACAGACCATTCCGTGAATGACGGATTGCGGATGCACCAGGACGTCGATCTGCTGTTCATGCAGACTGAAAAGGCGTGCCGCCTCGATCAGTTCAAGCCCCTTGTTCATCATGGTCGCGGAATCGATGCTGATTTTGGCGCCCATCGACCACACGGGATGGCGCAGCGCGGTTTCCACCGTGGCCCGCGCCATGTCTTCCAGCGACGCGGTACGGAACGGCCCGCCGGACGCCGTGAGGATAATGCGTTCGATGGCGCCGTGGTTGCCGTCCGCCATCGACTGAAAGATCGCGTTGTGCTCCGAGTCGACCGGCAGCAGCGTCGCCCCGGCCTCGGCGACGGCACGCAGCATGACCTCGCCCGCGCACACCAGAGCTTCCTTGTTGGCCAGCGCCACCGCCTTTCCCCGCCGGATGGCGGCCAAGGTCGAGGCGAGGCCCGCCGCGCCGGTGATCGCGGCCATGGTCCAATCGGCGTCGAGCGCCGCCGCCTCCACCACCGCCCCGGGCCCGGACGCGCAATCAATCCCCGTGCCCGCCAGCGTGTCGCGCAACTCGGCGAACGCGGTGGGATCGGCGACCACCGCCCGTTCCGCGCGCAACGCGACGGCCTGTTCCGCCAGCAGTTTGGCGTTGCGCCCCGCGACCAGCGCGCGGACCTGAAACCGGCCCGGCGTCGCGCCCAGCAGGAGGTCGATGGTCTGCGTGCCGACGCTGCCGGTCGAACCGAGCACGGTCACGTGACGAACGGCGGCCTCCGGTCGGGGTGTCATCGCCACAGAACTACTCCTCGTCCGACAGAATAAGCGAGCAACGCGGCGGCCGGCGCCACCGCGATCAACGCGTCGAGCCGATCCAGCAGGCCGCCATGGCCCGGAATCAGGTGGCCCGAATCCTTGACGCCGAAATGGCGTTTCACCGCGCTCTCCAACAAATCGCCCGCCTGCGACACGATCCCGAGGCCGGCGGCGGCCACGAAGACATGTGATGGCGAGAATTCCGCCGAAAAACAAGCCGCGACCCCGAAAGCCGCCAGCACTGCGGAAATCAGGCCCCCCGCCGCGCCAGACCAGGTCTTACCGGGCGAAATCGCCGGCGCGAGCCTCGGCCCCCCGAACAGCCGCCCGGCCATATAGGCGCCAATGTCGCTGGACCACACGACAACCAGAACAAACAACGTATTGGCCCAGCCCGTGGCCGGATCGGCGCGCAACCAGGGCAGCGCGATCGCGGCGAGGCAAATATACGGAAACCCCAGTATCAACGCGTACCGGTTCGGCCGGACCGCCGCGCCGAGCAAAGGCGCCGTCCATACCGCCGCGATCGCCGCCCCACCCGCCGCGAACAGGAACGCGTCGCGCGGCTCGCCCATCGCCGAGAGCACCGCGACGATCGCGGCGGCGAGCGGCAGCGCCCACCCCGGAAACACCCGGACGTCGAAGCCGCACATCGCGGTCCATTCCATGCCGAGACCCAGACAGGCGAGCGCGGTCAGCGCCACGAACCACCAGCCGCCAGCCCAGACGCAAAACAACACAGCGGGCAAAAGCACCGCCGCGGACAGGACGCGAAGTGTCAGATCGTTCCAGCGGGAGGACGGCTCAGCCAGGACGCGCCCCGAAGCGCCGCTCGCGCCGCGCGAATTCGGCCAGCGCGGCGGCGAAATGCGCGGCATCGAAATCCGGCCAAAGAACATCGAGGAAGACCAGCTCCGCGTAGGCGGCCTGCCACAACAGAAAATTCGACAGGCGGCGCTCCCCGGATGTGCGGATGATCAGGTCGGGATCGGGCATCTCCGCGGTGGCGAGAAACCCGGCGAACACCTGCTCGCTCAGTTGCGCGGGATCCAACAACCCGTCCCGGACCGCGATCGCGGCGGCTTTCGCGGCATCGACGATTTCCGCGCGGGCGCCATAAGATAAGGCGATGGTCAGGTTCAGCCGGGTGTTATGGGTCGTATCTCGCTCCGCGTCGCGCAGATCGCGCTGAATCCCGTCGTCGAACCGGCAGCGGTCGCCAATGAACCGCAGACGGACCCCGGTGGCTTTCAGCTCCGCGATCTCGGTCCGCAAATAACTGCGCAACAGACCGGTCAAATCCAGCACCTCGTCCGCCGGACGGCGCCAGTTTTCGCTGCTGAACGCGTAAATCGTCAGCCACTCCACCCCCTGCGCGATCGCCGCCTCGATCGTCCGCCGCACCGCGCGCGCCCCCTCCCGATGCCCCGCGATCCTCGGCAAATGGCGCGCGGCGGCCCAACGGCCATTCCCGTCCATGATGACGGCGACATGGACCGGCGGCGGCTCGAGACCGCCCGGCTGGGATCGCCGCGCGGCGGCGGCTTGGGTGGAGGTCGACATGCTTCCCGCTCAGACCTGGCGGATATCCTTTTCCTTCTCGGAGAGGTTCTCGTCGACCTTTTTCACATACTGGTCGGTCAGTTTCTGCACATCCTCCGACCAGGTCTTTGCCACATCCTCGCCAATCTCATGCTTCTTCTCGAAGCCCTTGATCTGCTCCATGCCGTCCCGGCGCACACCGCGCACCGCGATCTTGGCGCCCTCGGCGTATTTGTTGGCCATCTTGGCCAGCTCGTTGCGGCGCTCGGTCGTCAACTGCGGAATCGGAACCCGCACCATCATCCCATCGGCGGACGGATTCAAACCCATCCCCGATTCGCGAATCGCCTTCTCCACGGCGGAAACCATGGATTTGTCCCAGACCTGCACCGTCAACATCCGCGGCTCCGGCGAGCCCAGCGTGCCCACCTGGTTCAGCGGCATCTCCTGGCCATAGGCCACGATCTTGATCGGCTCCAACAGACCCGTATGGGCCCGGCCCGTGCGCAAACCCGCGAATTCGCGGCGCAAGGTCTCCAGCGCGCCATCCATGCGGCGGGAGAGGTCTTCCTTTAACGTCTTCAGGTCGGCGGGCATCTACGTGCCTCCCAGTGCTCTCGAGTGTGGCGTTTTCTTGGGTGACTCAACCGTTTCCGGCCTCGATAATCCGTGTAAACCGGCCTTCGCCCCGCATCGCCTGGGCGAACGCGCCCACGGCGTGAATGTTGAACACGACGATCGGCAGCTTGTTCTCGCGCGCGAGGCTGATCGCCGCGGCATCCATGACCTGCAAATCCGCGGCGAGCACCTTGTGATAGGTCAATTCCTCATACCGCTCGGCGTTCGGCACCTTACGCGGATCGGCCGAGTAAACCCCATCCACCTGCGTGCCCTTCAACAAGGCATCGCACCCCATCTCCGCCGCCCGCAAGGCGGCGGCCGTGTCGGTGGTGAAAAACGGATTGCCGGTGCCCGCGCCGAAAATGACAACGCGGCCCTTCTCCATGTGCCGCTCCGCGCGGCGGCGAATATAGGGCTCGCACACGCTGGCCATCGGAATCGCCGACTGCACCCGGGTCGAGATCTTCTCGCGCTCCAACGCGTTCTGCATCGCCAACGCGTTCATGACAGTCGCCAGCATGCCCATGTAATCGGCCTGCGCCCGGTCCATGCCCTTGGATGCCCCGGAGACCCCGCGGAAAATGTTGCCCCCGCCAATGACAATGCAAACCTGCACGCCCATGGCGACCACGCAGCCAATATCGCGCGCGATCGCGGCCACGGTTTCCGTGTCCAACCCATACTCCCGGTCACCCATCAGGGCCTCGCCCGACAGCTTGAGGAGAACGCGTTTGTAAACTGGTACCTGAGACATGTTTCCCCGGTTTCCCGCCTGTCCGGCTTCAATCCGTCCGGGCGAATCCTGGCGGCGGCGTGGCGACGGGCGGCAACCTATAGGCGGGCGGACCAGGGAACAAGATCGGGCGATGTCACACCCGCGTGAATTCGGCGCCATGCGACGCGCGCGGCCCGCGGACGCACCCGGTGCCCGTCACCGCAGCCGCAGAAAACTGAACACACAGGCCACGGCTGACGCGACGGCGGCGATGGCCAGCGCCAGATGCACGCCGCCCGCGATATCGCCATGCATGAACCCAAACACCATCGCGACCACGGCGCCGCCGATTGTCTGGCCCGTGAGACGCGCGGTCGACATCATGCCGCTGGCGACTCCGCTGCGATTCGGCGGCGCGGCGGACACGATGGCGCGGACATTCGGCGACTGAAAGAACCCGAATCCGATCCCGCACAGCGCCATCCGCCAGGCCACATCCGCCAAGGACGCGTCCGGCGCGACCTGAAGCATCAGGCACAACGCCCCCGTCAGCACGGCCAGTCCCACCCCGCACAACAACCCCGCCGGATACCGGTCCGATAACCGCCCCGACACCGGCGCGATAATCATGATCACGGCCGGCCACGGCGTCATCATCAACCCCACGGCGGCCTGACTGGCGCCCCCCGCCACCTGAAAATAGAACGGCAGAGCGATCTGCGCGATCGTCTGCGCGGCATAGGTGCAAACCGAGGTCGCCACCGACAGCGCGAAAGCCGGCAACCGGAACAAATCCACCGGCAGCATCGGCGCTGTCAGCCCGTTCTGCCGCCGCACGAACACCACGCCCGCGATCGCGCCCGCCCCCAGTTCCGCCGCCACCAGCAGCGGATCGCCGCCATGGCCCAGCCCGTCGAACCCAATCAGCAGCAACCCGAACGTCAACGCGTTCAACACCGCGCTGGCCTTGTCGAACTTATGGCCCGCCGGCGGATTGCGCGGCGCCGCCTTCCACGCCACCCAAAACCCCAGCAGCCCCATCGGCACGTTGAACCAGAACAGCCAGTGCCACGACGCCACCGACAACAGGCCCGCCGCCACCGAGGGCCCCGACGCCGAACTGACCGCCACCGTCAGCGTCATCACCGACATGCCCGCGCCCAGTCGCTCCGGTGGGAAAATGAACCGCACCAGCGCCGAGTTCACACTCATCAGCCCCGCCGCGCCCACCGCCTGCGCCACCCGGCACGCCACCAGCAACGGCAGCGAATCCGCGAACCCGCAGGCGAACGACGCCACCGTGAACAGCGCCAGCCCCGACAGGTAGACAATCCGGTAGCCGAAAATGTCGCCCAGCGACGCGAGCGGCAGCAGACTGATCGTGACCGCCAATTGATAGGCGTTGACGATCCAGATCGACGCCGAGGGCGAGGCCCCGAGATCGCGCGCCATGCTCGGCAGCGCGATCGAGGCGATGGTGTTGGCCAGCGTGGAAATCGCCGTGCCAAGCACGATCGTGGCGATGGCGAGCCCCCTGGAGGCAGGCGGCGCGGGTGTTGTGCCGGTCATGCGGTGGGGCGTATCCGCGTCTGGGCGGGATTCGGGGGAAGAAAGGTCATACGGCGGGAACTTGACCGGACGCGTGCGCCGCAACAAGGTGCGCCGCACCATGAGCAGCTATGTCCTCGAATACGAAGATGTCGTCCGTCCCGAGTGGATCGACTCCAACGGCCATCTGAATTTGGCTTTTTACGTCGTGATCTTCGATCTCGCGACTGATAAGCTTTACGCCCATCTTGGGATCGGCGACGATTACCGGGAACGGACGGGCAATTCCTGCTTCACCGCGGAAACCCATACGGTCTACGAGCGAGAGGTACGTCTCGGCGATCGCGTTCGCGTCCACGCCTGGCTGTTGGGCGCGGACAGCAAGCGGCTGCATTATTTCCACGAGATGTTCCACGTCGAAAGCGGCGAACGCTCAGCCGTGCAGGAACTGATGGCCCTGCATATCGACATGAACGTCCGCCGCGTCGCCCCGTTCCCCGAGGAACAACGTGCCGCCCTGGCCGCCGCCGTCGCGGCGCACGCGCCGGCGGAATTGCCGAAAGGCGCCGGCCGCAAGATCGGAATGCCGAAGTAAGACCCGCCATCCAGAGACCGGCCCGCGCCAGGTCGTCTCGCCGCTGGGCGCCGGCTCGATCCGGCCCCTTTTTTCGTTCTGGCTCCGGCCTCTTTTTTCGTCATGGCCCGGCTTGACCGGGCCACCGGCGGCGGCACCACGCGGCACGAAAGGCCACAAGCATCCGAACCGCCCCCTGGCCCGCGGCGCCGGAACGCTCAGGCCGCCATATCCTCCCGGATCATCGCCGCCCCTTTCTCCCCAATCATGATCGTCGGCGCGTTCGTGTTCCCCGTCGTCAGCGTCGGCATGATCGAGGCATCGATCACCCGTAACCCGCCGATCCCATGCACCCGGAGCCGGTCGTCCACCACCGCGGACGGCCCACTCCCCATCCGGCACGTCCCCACGGGATGATAGATCGTATTGCCAAAATTTTTCGCATACGCCGTCAGTTCCTCGTCCGTCTGGACACCCGGACCCGGCAGTGTTTCCTCCACGCTATGGGCCGCGATGGCGGGCGAGGCGAAAATCTCCCGGGTAAACCGCATCCCCGCGTTCAACACCCGCGCGTCGTTCGGATCGGATAGATAATTCGGCGTGATGATCGCCGCCGCCGCCGGATCGGCCGAACGCGCCATGATCGTCCCCCGGCTGTCCGGCCGCACCGGGCAGACCGCGACGGTCATCCCGTCCTCGCGCTCCAACGCGCCGAATTTCGTCGGATCGTAACTCGCGGGCGTGAACAGAAGCTGCAAATCCGGGCTCGCTTTTTCCGGCGTCGAGCGGCAAAACACCTGCGCCGTCGTCACCCCGAACGTCAGCGCCCCGCGTCCCTCGACAAAGAACCGCGCGACCTCCCGTATCAGCCGCGGCCCGCGCGCGAGCTTGTTGATCGAAATGGACCCTTTCACCCGGTGCGACACCCGCGCCACGTAATGGTCCTGCAAATTCCCGCCGACCCCCGGCAGATCGTGCACCGTTTCCACACCGATCGATTGCAAATGCGCCGCCGGCCCCACGCCCGAGATTTGCAACAAATGCGGCGAGTTGATCGCGCCACCCGACAAAACGACTTCCCGGGACACTCGAATTTCTCGCGTTTCGGACCCCGCCCGATACGCCACGCCCACGCACCGCCTGCCCTCGAACAACAATCGCGAGCCCAGCGCATTCGTGATCACCTGAAGATTCGGCCGTCCTTGTGCTTCCTTAAGAAACGTTTGCGCCGTCGAGCCTCGCCATTTTCCCTTCCGGGTCATCTGCGAATACCCGACGCCTTCCTGGATCTTGCCGTTCAAATCCTTGCTGAACGCGAATCCCGCCTGTTGCGCGCCCTCGATAAACCGGTGCGTCAAGGGAAGGATCGTCCGGTAATCCTCGACTTTCAACGGCCCGCCGCTGCCGCGCACTTCAGGGTCGCCACCCTGCTGGTAATCCTCGGATTGCTTGAAAAATGGCAGAACATCGTCGAAACTCCAGCCGCGGCAGCCCATCTGGGCCCATCCGTCGAAATCGGCGGGATTGCCGCGGACATAGAGCATCCCATTGATCGAACTCGACCCGCCCAAGGTCTTGCCCCTGGGCCAGTGAATGCGCCGTCCGCCAGAACCCTCGGTGCCCTCGGAACTATAGTTCCAGTTCACCACGGGATGGTACAGCAGCTTCAACATGCCAGCCGGGATATGAATCCACGGCAGCGTGTCCTTCGGTCCGGCTTCCAAAAGAACGACTTTCGCCCCAGTTTCGGAAAGCCGCGCCGCCACCACGCAGCCCGCCGAGCCCGCCCCGACGACGACGAAATCCGCGTCCATTCAGGCGATCCCCGTGTGGAACACCGCTTTGCCCATCACCTGCCGGTCGCGCAACATTTCGCCAACGGCCAGCAACTCCGACCAATCGCGTTCGATGCCAACCAGAGGTTTCAACTGCCCGTTCGCGATCATGGAAACCATCAGCGCGATATCCGGCGCGAACATCTCGTCCGCCTCGCAGGTGAAATAGAAAAAGCTCTGAATGCACGCGTTTTGCGCAGGCCGGAAATCCATGAAGCCGATCTCGGTGCGTTCGCCAGAGGAATTGCCATAGACCGCGATCGTGCCCTTGGGCTCAATCCGCTTCAGCGCCTCCGCCAAGGATTTCCCGCCCGCCGCTTCCAGGATCAAACTGAATTTCCCACTCGCGTTCTCGATCCCCTCCACGATCTCATGCGCCCCCAGCTCCGCCAGCCCCTGGGCGCGCGACGCGCTGCCAACGACGGCGGTGACACGCGCGCCCGACAAAGCCGCGATCTGGATCGCCAACATCCCGACACCGCCGGCCGCGCCCGTCACGAGAACCCGCCGGCCCGCGATCGCGCCGCCCAGACGCACGCAGCGCAGCGCCGTGATCCCCGCGACCGGCAGCGTGCAGGCCGCCGCGAAACTCACGTTATCCGGCAGCGGCACCAACCGCTGAGCCGGGACGGCGGCCTGTTCCGCCCACCCATACTGGTCGATCAGGCAAACGACCCGCGTCCCCACGGGCGGGCCGGACCCATCCGCCGCCTGCTTCAGCACCACGCCCGCGATGTCCTGACCGGGAATCCAGCCAACCCCATTGCGGGCGAAGGAGGCAAGCTCGCCACGGTTCAATGAGAAACAATGCACCGCGACGACGGCTTCGTTCCGCGCCGGCACGGGGTCCGGCATGTCCCGGATTTCGATCGGCTTCGCGGGATTGAGAGTTGTGGCGATCGCGCGCATGTCACACCTTCGGCAAAGATTCGCCGGCGAAGAACCGGCGCGGGTTGTCTTCCAGAATGGAAAAAATCTGCCCGTCGGACAGGCCGCGCTCCCGCAGCATCGGCAGAAAATCCATGAAGATATACGAATACGGCGGCGGCCACGCCCCTTGCGCCCGCAGCGCCTCGATATGCGCCTGCTCCTGGGCCGAAAGCTGCCGGGCGAATTTCCCCAGCCAGCCGCAATGACGATCCTGACTCATCAGAATCTGCGCCTGGTGTCCGGATTTCACCAGTTTCACCAAATTGTCCGCGCGCAGTTCATCGGGTTGATACCGTAACAACCCGATCCGGTCGAACCCGATATAGGTCCCGCCATCGACGATGCGCCGGTGATAGGCTGGATCCGGATTCCCACAGCAATGCCCGATCAAACATCGATGCGGCGCCACCCCGTTTTTCGCGAAAGCCGCCTGTTGATCCGGACCGGCGAACCCGTCCTGCGTATGGGTAATGATCGGCACACCCGTCGCTTTCTGCGCGATACAGGCCGCCTCCAAAAACTTCATTTCCAGCGGCGAAATTCCGGGTTCGCCGGTCGCGACCTTGATCGCGCCCGCGCGCACGCCGGTATTTCCTATGCCATGCGCGATTTCGCGAATATAGAGTTCCGCGATTTCCTCGACGGTACGCGCCCGCCAATAAACCGGCAGACCCATCGCCTCGAAATAAAAACCGGTGGTGCAGACGACGTTCATCTCCGATTTCTCGGCGATTTCCTTCATCATCCCGGCATCGCGCCCCAGTTCGATCGGGCAGGGATCGACGAAACTCTTCACGCCATGCTCGACCCGCAACTGTGTCAGGCGCTTCACCGCCTCCGCGATGAAGCCCGCGCGGTCGAACACGGCCAAGGGATCGAATTCCGCGCCGGAAAAGGCGATGAACAAATGCTGGTGCATCAGCGTGCGTCCGAGCTGGCCGAGTTCGATCGGCCCCGTGACTGTCTGAACTTTCATGTCTCTGTCCTCTTTGTCTCAGCGCGTGCCAACAATGTCTTGCCACAACGCGCGCGTTTCCCCACGCGGATCGTTCTCCACCCGGCACGTCGCGTCGAACATCAGAGTCGCGCGGGTCTTTGTGTCGTAGGCGGGCCAATGCGGAATGGACGGATGATCCGGCACCCCGCTCCGCGCGAAAGCGGCCCAAACCCCCGACATCGCCGCCGCCAGATTTTTCGCGGTCTCGCTGTTGTCCGTGGCGTTGGTCAGGTCGATCGTATCGAAACAGAACGGCACATCCATCGCGTGCGGCGCCTTCATCTTGCCGCCGAGCACCGGTGTTTCCCACTCGAACGAATACATCCACACCGGCGCCGTCGCGTTCGCCACCCGCCGTTCCGCCAGCGTCAGCGACCGGATCCGGAAATTGCAGTCCGTCGTCGCCGAAATCAGCCGGTCCGCCGCGCTCGCCCCCGGATAAAGCCGCCGGTACGTCTCCACCACCCGTCCCGTATGGTCCCCAGCCAGCGCGCGAATCCGCTCTTCCATTTGCATTTCGGAAATCGTGCGGTTCCAGACGAGGTCGTCGGGCGCCAGAAAACTCGCCGTTTCGTCCTTCATATCGCCAATCAGCAGCGGAATGTCCCGCATGACCGGCGAGGCCACGGGATCGAACGGATGTCCCGGCAACACGTCGCCATCGACCACCGGTCCGAACGGGTAACGATCGAAAAACCGGTGTTCCGAAGCGCCCAAAGCCCGTTCCGCCGGCTTGATCGCCGCCAGCAACGCCGCAACCGGCAGAGCCTGTAAAGCCGACGCCGCATTCCCGGCGGAAATCCCGAGTTCCTTCAACACCAGAGACGTCAACCGCAACGCCCGTTCCCGCGTCCGGTGCCGCACCGCCGCGCCACTTTGAATGATTGCCTTATGGAACAGTCCAGCCGCGGAGGGCATCGCCAGCAGCGTACTGACCTTCCCTCCGCCTCCCGATTCCCCGAAAATCGTGACATTCCCGGGATCGCCGCCAAACGCCGAAATATTGTCGCGCACCCACTCCAGCGCCGCGACCATGTCGAGCGTCCCCGCGTTTCCAGAACGCGCGAAGTCCGCGCCCCCGGATTCCGACAAATCGAGATGCCCGAAAATATTCAGCCGGTGATTGACGGTGACAACCACCACATCCCCGCGCTTCGCCAGCCGGCTGCCGCGCAGCCGTTCCGCGTTCGCGCTGCCATAGGCAAACGCCCCGCCATGCCACCACACCATCACCGGCCGCTTCGCCCCGTCGGACACACCGGGCGTCCAGACATGCAGCGTCAGACAATCCTCCGAATCCGGCGACGTATCCGGCGGGCCGGAAAAATTCTCCAGCTCCGGACGCGTGCCCGACCGCAACCCCGCCTGCGGTGCCCGCCCGGCATAAGCCGTCGCATCCCGCTCCCCAGACCAGGCCACGACCGGTCTGGGCGGCAAAAACCGCAGCGCGCCCATGGGAGGCGCGGCATAGGGAACGGCCTTGAAAACGGCCACGCCTTCCACCGTCGTGCCGCGCAACGCGCCGCTCGAAATATCCACCCGCATGGTTCCCTCCCATTGTGCCGCTCGCCGGCGGGCATCATGCTGCCGCGCGGTCCGAAGCCTGTCGAGTAGCGGACCCGCGCGCGGAGGAAGGCAAAAGATGATCAACCGGCGAATTCTTCTCAAATCCCGCCCCACCGGCATTCCGGGCGAGCATAATTTCGAACAAGACGAAATCCCCGCGGCACCCCCCGGCATGGGCGAACTCTTCGTCGAAACCCTCTACATCTCCATCGACCCCGCGATGCGCTCCTGGATCGCCCAGACCTCCGGCTACACCGCCGGAGTCGCGCTCGGCGCCGTCATGCGCGCCGGCGGTATCGCGCGAGTCCTCTCCAGCCGCGCCGAGGGCTTCGCGCCCGGCGACCTCGTCCAGGGACGCACCGGCTGGCAGTCCCATCCCACGTTGCTCGGACGCCAAACCCAGAAACTCGACCTCTCCTTGGGCTCCCTCGAAGACTGGATGGGCCCCCTCGGCACCTCCGCTTTGACCGCCTATTTCGGCCTCCGCGACATCGCCGCGCTGAAGCCCGGCGAAACCCTCCTCGTCTCCGCCGCCGCCGGCGGCGTCGGACAGATCGCCGCCCAGATCGGCCTGATCGACGCCTGCCACGTCGTCGGCATCGCCGGCGGACCCGAGAAATGCGCCTTCCTGCGCGACACGCTCGGCCTCCACGCCGCCATCGATTACAAAGCGGAAAACGACCTGACCGCCGCCATCCGCCGGGCCTGCCCGGAGGGTCTCGACGTTTATTTCGACAATGTCGGCGGCCCCACCCTCGACGCCGCCCTCGCCAACCTCCGGGATGACGCCCGGGTCGCCATCTGCGGCCGAATCTCCCAGACCGTCGCGGCCGAACCCTACGGCATCCGCAATCTCGGCGGGATGGGCGCCCGGCGGATCGCGCTCCGCAACTTCCTCGTTTTCGACTACCACGACCGCTATAACGAAGCCCGCGCCTGGCTCGCCGCCCGTATCCGCGAAGGCAAACTCCACCAAAAACTCCACATCCTCGACGGCCTCGACACCGCGCCCATGGCACTCGGCATGCTGTTCAAAGGCGAGAACACCGGAAAGCTGATCGTCAAAGCCGGGGGGTGAGGGGACGGTGTCTGGGGAGACGCCGGGGCGCTGCCCCGGACCCCGCGAGGGCGCTGCCCTTCGAACCCGCCAAGGCAGGGCCTTGGATGCCATCTTTGGGTGATATGAAGAAGGGGGCCTGGCGTGGCGGTTCAACCGTCTCGTATGGCCCCCTTCTTCATCTCACCCACTAAACGGGTCCAGGGCCCCCGCCCTGGTGGGGTCGAGGGGCAAAGCCCCCGTGGGGTCTGGGGCAAAGCCCCAGTGTCTCCCCAAACACCGCCCTCTCACCCCATGGCTCCGGCCGGTCAGCGTTCGTTGTCCGTGCCTTCGAACTCCACGTCGCGGTGGACCTGGACGGACATCAGCACCCCGAAGGACACCATCATCGTGATCATGGCGGAGCCGCCGTGGGAGACCAGTGGCAGTGGGACGCCGCCGACGGGGATCACGCCCATGACCATCGCGATATTCACGAAGCAGTAAAAAAAGAAATTGCAGGCGATTCCGAACGCCACCAGGCGTCCGAACTGGTGTTTGCAGCGCAGTCCGATCGCCAGGGCGGACCAGATGATCAGGCCCAGCAGTGTCATGACGCTGACGGCGCCGACCAGCCCGAATTCCTCGCCGATCATGGTGAAGATGAAGTCGGTTTGTTTTTCCGGCAGAAAGTCCAGATGCCCTTGGGTGCCCTGCAGGTAGCCTTTGCCCCAGAACCCGCCAGAGCCCAGCGCGATCTTGGACTGAATGATGTTGTAGCCCGCGCCCAGAGGATCGCTCTCCGGGTTCATGAAGGTGTCGATGCGGGCGCGTTGGTAGTCGTGGAGGTGATGGTAAGCATAGCGCGCGGCGAAGGGCACGGGCAGCAGCACCAGCACGAATTTCCACCAGCGGACTCCGGCGGCGAAGAACAATGCGCCGCCCAGCATCATGGTGATCATGGCGGTGCCAAGGTTGGGTTCTTTCAGGATCAGGGCGACGGGCACCAGCACCGCGACGATCGCGGGCAGCAGGAACAGCGGGTTGCCGATTTTCTCCCAGCTCGCGCGATGGAACCAGGCGGCGAGCGCCAGGATCAGCGCCAGCTTCATCAGTTCCGACGGCTGGATCTGCTGCCCGCCGATATCGATCCAGCGTTGCGCGCCCTTGCCGACATGGCCCACCCGCAAGACCAGGATCAGCAGCACCACCCCGCCCGCATAGGCCAGCCACGACAGCCGCGCGATGAAGCGGATATCGATCAGCGCGATGCACAGCATCAGCAGCAGCCCCACCGCGAACCGCACGATGTGCCGCGTCGCGTAGGGATCGGGCGACCCGCCCGCGGCGCTGTAAAGCGCCGTGTATCCCACCGAGGCCAGCGCGCAGAGCAACAGCACGAACAGCCAGTTGATCCGGAAAATCTTGCCCGTCAGATCGTGCGAGCTTTCCCGCCACAGCCGCCGTTCGTTCACGATTTGGCGTCCGCGATCTGGGCGGTTTCGGAGTCCGGTTTTCCCGCCGGATCGCGCTTCAACACTTCCAGCATGATGTCGCGCGCGATCGGGCCCGCTGTCGCGCCACCCGCGTTGCCGTGCTCGACGACGACCGACAGCGCGTAGCGCGGCTTGTCATAGGGCGCGTAGGCCACGAACAGCGCGTGCGGGCGGTACTCCCAGGGCAGGTTTTTACTGTCGAACGTGCCGCTCTCGCGTTGCTTCCGGCTGACGCGGCGCACCTGCGACGACCCGGTTTTGCCGGCCATTTGCACCTGCCCGCCCAACCGAGCCTTGGGCGCGGTGCCGCCTTCGTTCACCACCGCGAACATTCCGCCGCGCACCGCTTGCAGCATCTGTTCTGGCACGCCCAGATCCGGCCAGTCCTCGGGCTGCGATCCCGGCTGCACCACCCCGGCGATGCGGCGGGTGAAATGCGGTTGCACCGCGCGCCCCGAGGCGATGCGGGCGGCATAAGTCGCCAGTTGCAGCGGTGTGTTCACGATCGGCCCCTGGCCGATGCCGCTGACCACGGTGTCGCCGAGTTGCCAGGGCAGCCCCTTGCCGGCACGCCAGTCCTTGGTCGGCACCTGGCCCACTCGTTGCCCAGGAATATCGATATCCAGCTCCGTGCCCAGCCCGAGCCGGTGCGACATCGCGGAAATACGATCGATCCCGGTGCGCAGCGCCACCTGGTAAAAATACACGTCGCAACTGTATTTCAGCGCGTTTTTCAGATCGACGCCGCCATGTCCCGACCGCGAGTGGCAGTGGAACCGGCTTCCTCCCAGATCGAAATGGCCCGGACAACTGATGCGGTCGTGATACCCGATGGTTTTGGCGTCCAGCCCGGCCAGTGCCACCGCCATCTTGAACGTCGAACCCGGCGCGTAGAGTCCCGATGTCGCCTTGTTGATCAGCGGTGTCCGCCGGTCCTTGGTCCATTCCCGCCATTGCGCCTGCGACACGCCGGTCATGAACAAGGACGGATCGTAGGAGGGGTTGGAGACCATCGCCATGATCTCCCCGTTGCGGCAGTCCAGCACCACCGCGCTCGCGGCCTCGTCGCCAAGGCGCTTTTGGATGACCTGCTGCAAGCCGAAATCGAAGGCCAGGCCGATATCGTCGCCGTTCACGCCATCGGCGCGATCCAGTTCGCGGATCACCCGCCCGACCGCGTTCACCTCCAGGTGCACCACCCCGGGCCGTCCGCGCAGCGCCAGGTCGTGAAACTTCTCGATCCCGGCACGCCCGATCTTCACGCCCGGCAGGGCCATCAGCGGGTCGCCGGTCATGTCGTTCTCGCTGGGCGGGGCGACATAGCCCAGGATGTGGGCGAGTTCGTAGGGATGGTGATAGGTGCGGCTGGTGCCGCCATCGACGACGATCCCCGGCAGATCGGGCGCGTTGACCTCGATCTTCGTCATGGCGTCGCGGCTGAGATATTCCTTGATCAAAATGGGAATATAGGATTTGCCGTTGCGCATGTCGCGCTCGATGCGGGTGCGCTCCGTCTCGGTCAGCGGCACGATCGAGGCGAAATTGTCCAGCGTGCGGCGGACATTCACCGCCTGTTCCATCACCAGCAGCGCCCGCCAGTTGACGAGGCTCCCCGCCAGCACCTTCCCGAACCGGTCCAGAATCCGCCCGCGTCTCGGCGCGGTCATCCGTGCCGTGATGCGATTGTCTTCGGCCATCGTGGTGTAACGGGCGCCTTCTTCCACCTGCACCTGCCGCAATCGCGCGGCGAGCCCGCCCAACAGCAATGTCTGCGCGCCGCCAATCAGCAAGGCGCGGCGTGTGAAGACACTGGAACGGTTGACTTCCTTGCGCATCAGGCACGCTCCGGGTCGGCGATGGACCGGTGGGCGAGCATCAGCGGGATCGCGACCACCGGATACAGCGCGGCGGCGAGCCCGGCCTGAAACAGCACCGGACCGGCCGGGTACAGGCGGAAATTCAGCAGCGAGACCAAAGCCCAGTTCATCGCCGCGATGGCGCAGGCGACGGCGATGAAGATCGGCCAGACCACGGCGAACCCTTGCCGCGCCAGGGTCCCGCGCAACCGCTGCGCCACCCCATGCGTCGTCAGCAATGTCAGCGGTCCGACCCCCAGAGGCAGAAAGGCCAGCAAATCAAGCAGTAAGCCCAGTGCCAGCACGACCGGAGGCGCCATCGCCTCGGGCCGGAACAGCGACCAGAACCAGACGCAGGTCAGCGCCACCACCGGCGGCAAGGCCGATTGCCGCCAAAGCCCGAAGGGCGCCAGCGACAGCATCATCGCGACCAGGCTGGTGACGCCGGGGAAGGCGTGGCGCCAGGCGATATCCAACCGGCGCCCAATCGATTGACGCGGCCGGATCCCAGGGGTGCGGTCGCTGAGCGCCATCAGCGCCGTCCCGGTGTCGGACGGCCCGGCGTTTCGGGTGGCGCGAACCCGCCCAGCCCGTAATCGAAAATCCGCACGATATCGATCGCGCGCAACTGCGCGTCGGGTTCGATTTCCGGGATACCGGCGGCGTTATAACGGATGGTGCCGACAGCCAGGTTCGCCGGGAAGGCGTTGGCCTCCGCGCTGGTGACGACGCGCTCGCCTTCTTTCGGGATCGACCCTTCCGTCCAGTATAACAACCGAGGCCAGGGACCGTTGGTGCCGGCCATGATCGCGCGGGCGCGGCTGGTTTCCAGGATCACCGGGACCCGGCTGTTCATGTCGGTGATCAGCAGCACCCGCGCCGTGCGCGACCCGACCTCGGTGATGCGTCCCACCAGGCCACGCTCATCCAACGCGATCTGTCCCTTGCGCAGCGCGTGTTTGGGCCCGACCGACAGCAGCACCGCCTTCGCGTAAACGCCGCCCGCATCCGCCACCACCCGCGCCGTGACATAGGACGCCTCGGGGTCCGGGATCCAGCGCAGCGCCGATTTCAGCCGCCGGTTCTCCGCGTCCAGCGTCAACGCGATCCCCTGCCACCGCCGCAACTGCTCGTTTTCCTCGCGCAACCGCGTGTTTTCCTCGCGCATTCCCCACAAACCGGAGATCTCCGCGATGGTCTTGTTGATCGATCCCAACGGTTCCGCCAGCGCCAGATAGACCGGCGCGCTCGCGTCGTGGATCGCGGTCCGCGCGCGTTCGACCACCACCGTGTCGACCTTGCCGACCAGCATCAGCCCGAACGCCACGACGAACATCGCCGGCAGTGTAAGCCGCGCGAGCGCATGGCGTGCCTGAAGGGAAGGGCGAAACATGACGCGCTATGGTGAACCAGGAAGGTCGTCGGTCATGGCATCCCCCTTGGCATCCCCGGCGCGGCGCGGGCCGCTGTCAATACATGCTGGTCAATACATTGCCGAGGCGCTTGCGTTCTTCAAGAGCCCGTCCGGTCCCAAGCGCCACGCATTGCAGCGGATTTTCGGCGATCACCACCGACAGGCCCGTCGCATCGCGCAACACCTGGTCCAGACGATGCAGCAACGCTCCGCCGCCCGTCAGCACGATGCCGCGATCGACGATATCGGCCGCCAGTTCCGGCGGTGTGTTTTCCAGCGCGACCTTGACCGCGTCGACGATCGCCGAGACCGGTTCGCTCAGGCTCTCGGAGATCTGCGCCTGGCTGACGATCACCTCCCGCGGCACGCCGTTGATCAGGTCGCGGCCGCGCACCTCGCGGTAGGGGCCGTCCTCGCCATTGTCCGGGGGGCAGGCGGCGCCAACATCCATTTTGATGCGTTCGGCCGACGACTCGCCGATCAGAAGATTATGGGCGCGGCGGATATAGGAGATGATCGCCTCGTCCATTTTGTCGCCGCCGACGCGCACGGACCGGGAATAAACGATACCGCCCAGCGAAATCACCGCGACTTCGGTCGTCCCGCCGCCGATATCGACGACCATGGAGCCCGAGGGTTCGGTCACCGGCAGGCCCGCGCCGATCGCGGCGGCCATCGGTTCCTCGATCAGTTGCACTTTGCGCGCGCCCGCGCTTTCCGCGCTTTCCTGGATGGCGCGGCGTTCCACGGCGGTGGACCCAGAGGGCACGCAGACGATGATCAGCGGCGAGGCCCAGCCGCGGCGGTTATGCACCTTGCGGATGAAGTGCTTGATCATCTCTTCCGCGACCTCGAAATCCGCGATCACCCCGTCGCGCAACGGGCGCGACGCGGTGATGAAGCCGGGGGTGCGTCCCAGCATCAGCTTGGCTTCGTCGCCCACCGCCACGACCTGCTTCTTGCCACGAGATTCCGCGATCGCCACGACGCTGGGTTCGGCGAGCACGATGCCGCGGCCCTTAACGTAGACGAGCGTGTTGGCGGTGCCGAGATCGATGGCCATGTCGGCGGACATGAAGCCGAACACCCGAGAGAACATACCGGAAACCTTCGAGAATGACGGGGGGTCAGTGCTGTGAAGGGCGCGGCTTAGACCCCGGCGGCGGGGTCCACAAGAGGGGGCCGGGCGATCGCGCTCTGGGTCCGTTCGCCTACTGTGTAACCCGGAACATTGGCAGCGACGCCAGCAACTGCCGCTCGTCCCCGCGGAAGTCGTTGGCCACCCGGCTTTTCGCGTCGAACACCATCGTCGCCCGTTCCGGCGCGCGAAACGCCGGCCATTGCGGCACGGTCTTGTTGTTTGGGTTGCCGGTTCGCGCGAAGGCCAGCCAGCACGCGCTCATTTGTTCCGCCAGAGCGCGCTGTTCTTCGCCCTTTCCCACCATCGACTCGGATTTCGCGGCATTGTCGAAGACAAAAGCCAGATCCAGGCCGTGCGGCGACTTCCATTTTCCGCCATCGACCGGCGTTTGCCAGTCCAGTTCGTACAACCACACCGGCGCCCCGTTCTGCGCCGCTTTCCGTTCCGCCTGCGCCCAGGCCTGCTGGCGGACGCGGCGGGCGGAGGTGATGGCGAAGAAGAGGTCGGACGGGGAGGCGGCGGGAAATAACCGCCGATACCCGGCCGCCACGCGCTCGATCTCGTTCGGTTGTATCCACCCGGCCAGTTTCTTGCGCAGGCCGGCTTCGTCCAGCGCGAAGGCGCCGGGATCGTTCGCGCCGATCGACGCGGTTGTTTCGGTTTTCGTGGTGCCGATCATCATGGGGATGGCGGCGGAACTCGCGGGGCCGTCCGGTGTCCAGGGCGGTTTGGGCAAAAACCGTCCATCCACCACTGGCGCGAAATTCGGCGCCATCCCCGCGCCCCGCGCCATTTTGCGCAGCGCGGCGAGAATCTGCTCGCTCGACAGGCGTTGCAGGCGGGGAAGGTCGTTGACCGGCACTTCGACGGCTTTCAGAAACGCCAGCGTGTGCGCGTTCGCCTCGTCCGGCGTTAGTCCGTCCAGATGCGAGCCGCTTTGCACGATGGCGCGGTGATACAGGCCGCGGGTTTGCGGCATCGCCATCAGCGTGCCGATTTTCGCGCCGCCGCCGCCCTGGCCGAAAAGCGTGACATTCGCTGGGTCGCCGCCGAATTCGGCGATATTGTTGTGCAGCCAGCGCAACGCCGCGACGATGTCGAGAATGCCCAGATTGCCTGACTCGGCGAACTCGGTGCCGCCGATTTTCGCCAGGAACAAATGCCCGAAGACATTCAGGCGATGATTGAGCGTGACGACGACCGTGTCGCCTTTCCGGGCCAGGTTCGTGCCGTCGAACACTGGATTGCCGCCCGAGCCGGTCGCGAACCCGCCGCCGTCGATCCAGACCATGACGGGCCGCTTGTGGTGATCGCGCAGCGCCGGCGTCCAGATGTTCAGGACCAGGCAGTCCTCGTTCATTGGCGTGTCGGCGGCTCCAGGGGTGGGCGCCCAGGAGGCGGCGTAGGAGGGGCGGGGAGGGATGTCCTGTGGGCATATGGGGCCCAGAGAGAGCGCGTCGCGGATGCCTTTCCAGGCGACGGCGGGCCGGGGTTCGCGGAACCGCGCCACGCCCTCGGTGGACGCGGCGTAGGGAATACCTTTGAACACGCGGATTCCGTCGGCGAGGATGCCGCGGACCCGCCCCCGGGACGTGTCCGCGACCACGCTTTGTACCTGCGATTTTTTGCGCGCGGCGGCGGCTGAGGCCTCGCCGGACGGCGCACCGGCCAGTCCCAACCCCAGGACCATCGGGCCGATCGCCGAGGTCAGCAGGCCCCGCCGCCCGAGCATGCGATCAGCCGCGCGCGATGAAGGGCATTTTCGTCGCCATGATGGTGACGAACTGGATATTCGACTCGAGCGGCAGGCTGGCCATGAACGCCACCTGTTTGGCGACGTGGTTCACATCCATCCGCGGTTCCACCGCCATCTGGCCGTAGGGCTGCATCTGGCCGTTGGTGGACCGCGCGGTCATCGGCGTCGCGGCGTTGCCGATATCGATCTGGCACGAGCAGATGTCGTATTGCCGCCCGTCGAGCGCGATCGACTTGGTCAGGCCCGTCACGCCGTGCTTGGTGGAGGTATAGGCCACCGAGCCGGGCCGCGGCACATGCGCGGAAATGGACCCGTTGTTGATGATGCGCCCGCCGATCGGCGACTGGTCCCGCATGATGCGAAACGCCTGATTGGCGCACTGGAACATGCCGTCCAGGTTCACCGCGACAACACCGCGCCACGCCTCGTACGTCATGTCGCCGAAATTGGTCGAGGGCACGTTGCCGCCGGCGTTGTTGAACAGCATGTCGACGCGGCCGAATTTCGCCTTGACCGCGGCGAAGGCGGCCACGACCGCGTTGGGATCGGACACGTCGGTTGGGATCGCGTAGGTGGACCCGCCGACGGCGAGGCTCGCTGTTTCGTCCAGCGCGTCGGCGCGCCGGCCCAACATCGCGACGGACCAGCCCTCCGCGCACAACGCCAATACCGAGGCGCGGCCAATGCCGCTGCCCGCGCCCGTGATGACCGCGATCCGCTCCGCCATGATGTTTCCTCCAACAGGGTGCCCTTATGGGCCGTGTGACCTGACCCATTGTGGACCTTGGTTGCGAGAGGGGGAAGATGGTGCGAGCCTGATCCCGCACGGAGGAGAACCGAATGACGCGTTTCGCCGCGATCGGCCTGGACCATCGCCACGTCTACGATATGACGGCGGGCCTGCTCGCGGCCGGCGCGGTGTGCGTGGGGCACGATTCCGGCACGACGGATTCGCGCGTGCTCGCCGGGTTCCGCAAACGCTTTCCGGATGTCCCGGCGCGGTCCCGGGAAGCTTTGCTGGACGACCCCTCGATTGATTTCATCGTGCTGTCCTCGGTCCCAAGGGACAGGTCCGCGATCGCCATCGCGGCGATGCGCCGCGGCAAGGACGTCATGTCCGACAAGCCGGGCGTGACGGCATTCGCGCATCTCGACGCGCTCCGCGCCGCTGTCGGCGAAACCGGGCGGCTGTGGTCGATTTGTGTGGGACGCGTGGCCTCGCCCGCGATACAGGCGGCGTTGAAAGTCGTGCGATCCGGCGAGTTGGGCCGGCTGGTGCATATGACCAGCCTCGCGCCGCACCGCTTGAACCGCGCTTTGCGTCCCGACTGGTTTTTCGACAAACCGGCCTATGGCGGGATCGTCAACGATATCGGCGTTCACTCGATCGATCAGTTCCTGGCGCTCGCGGGCGCGGAAACGGCGGAGATCGAAACGAGCACCATCGGCGCCTTCGGCACGGAACCCGCGGGTTTCGAGGATTTCGCGGAAATGACGCTCAGCACACCGTCGGTCCGAGGCTGGTGCCGCGTCGATTGGTTCACCCCCGACGGGCTGCCGGACTGGGGCGACGGACGGTTGTTTCTGATTGGAACGGAAGGCACGCTGGAATTGCGCAAAAACCTCGACATAGAGGGGCGGCCGGGTTCGGACCATATGTTCGTCGCGAACAAAACCGGGACGCGCTACCAGGATTGCGGCGGCTTGCCGGTGACGTATTTTCGCGATTTCATCGATGCCGTTGTCTCCAGGGATTTTTCCGCGTTGCCGCACGAACCCGTCTTTACCGTCTGCCGCCTGGCGCTCCAGGCGCAGGCCGGCGCGAAACGTTTCGCCGCCGAGGTCCGCGCATGATCGGACTCGCCGTCATCGGTCTGGGCGCCGCGCTCGGCCCGCACGGGAAATCCCTCGTGGACCTGAAGGACCGCGTGCGCGTCGTTCACGCCGTCGCCCGGACCCCTGAAAACCGCCGCGCGGCGGCGGAACAGTTCGGCTTCCCAACGTCCGCCGACGCGCTGGCGGCGATCGCCGATCCCGCCGTGGACGCGGTCATGATCCTGACCCCCACCAACGCGCATCTGGAACTCGCCGAAGCCGCCTTCGCCGCCGGCAAACACGTGCTGTGCGAAAAGCCGCTGGACGTCACGGTCGATCGCGCCGAACGCCTGGTCGCCGCGGGCCGCGCCGCCAACCGGCGCCTGGGCGTCATGCTGCAACTCCGCTTCCGCGCCGCCAGCCAGAAATTGAAATTTCTGATCGCAACCGGCGCATTGGGAAACATCCAGGCGGCGACATTGACCGTGCCTTGGTGGCGGGCCCAGAGTTACTACGACCAGCCCGGACGCGGCGTGAAGGCCCGCGACGGCGGCGGCGTCCTGATGATCCAGGCGATCCACGCCCTGGACCTTTTCCGCTGGTGCGCCGGCATAAGCGCGGTCGAAGCGGCCATGATCCGCACCACCGCGCTGCACCGCATGGAAACCGAGGATTACGCGTCCGCTTTGGTCCGCCTTGGCAACGGCGCGCCCGGCACGATCGTCGCCACCGTCGCGGCCTGGCCCGGCGGGCCCGAACAAATTCTCGTCATCGGCGACAAGGGAATCGCCCGCATGGACGGAAGCAATCTCCGCGTGTCGTATCTGGATGGCACCGAGGATATTCTTCAGGATGCCGTGGGAACCGGCACCGGAACCGGATGGATGGCGTTCTCGCACGAACCGCATAAAGCCGTGATAAGCGACTTTCTCGACGCCATCGAACAGAATCGCGACCCCGCCATTCCCGGCGAGGAAGCGCTGGCGACGCAACGCGTCATCGACGACATCATCGCAAAGGGAGCCTGAAAAAATGCAAACGTTACTGCCTCTGGCCGAGAAAATCGGCGCCCGCCTGAAAGAACGCGGCGAAACGATCGCGATCGCGGAATCCTCGACGGGCGGGCTCGTTTCCGCCGCGCTGCTGTCGGTCGGCGGCGCGTCCGCTTATTTCCGCGGCGGCAGCGTGATCTACACGGCGCACGCGCGGTCCGGATTTCTCGATATTCCGAACCCGCTGCCGCCGCCGATCGAGCGCGCCTCGACGGAACCCTACGCGCTGCTGCTGGCCGACACCGTGCGCGGCCGCCTGAACGCGTCCTGGGGTGTGGGCGAAACCGGCGCCACGGGCCCGACCGGCAACCGCTATGGCGACAAATCCGGACATACGTGTATCGCCGTGACCGGTCCTGGATTTTCGAAAGCGGTGACTTTGGAGACGGGAAGCCCGGATCGGATCGCCAACATGCGTGCCTTTTCGCAACGCGTGCTGGAAGTCATCGCGGAAGCACTGGGCTGATCCCGGCCTTATCCCAACCGGCGTAAACAGCGGCTGTCGCCGCGCTTGCGTCGACCCTCGTCATGGTCCGCGAAAGCGGACCATCCACGCTTTTCGCGAAGTCGCGGCCTTGAAGGCGTGGATCGTCGGCCTCCGCCTGCGATGCTACGGTGGACGTACATCCACGGAATGAAAATTCGAAGTCAGGCACAACATCTCCTCGTCATCCCCCGACTCGATCGGGGGGCCGGGAGCGGCACGATCCCGCCTTTCTGGCACCCCCGGTGGCCCGACCAGGTCGGGCCATGACGAGGAGAGCGCGTGCCAGACGGCGGATTTTCATTCCGCGGATGTACGGCCACCGTAGGCCGGCGAGGACCGGTCGGGTAGCCCCGCCGAGGGTCGACGGTAACACCGGTTGGGATTTATCCCCCACGGGTCCTCCCTGGGCTCGTCCCAGAGCCCGGACGCGGCACACGCCCTGTTTTTCGGGGTTGCCGGCCGCGGGGACCCGCCAGAATCGCCTCAACGCAACAACGCCGGCAAATGCCGCGTCAACATCCCCCCGGCATCCCGTAATTCATGCACAATGGTAAAATGGTCGCCGCCGGGCACGGGAAGCAGCGCGCCCGGCAAATGCGCCGCCGATCGCCGCGCATGCAAATCCCGGCTGTCCGACACCAGAGGCGGCAATTCCGCCGTCCCATAGGCGATCGCCAACGGTTTCCCGCGCATCGGCAGCCGCAACGGCGACAAGACGGCGATTTCCTCGTCTGTCAGCCGCAATTTCTCGTTCAGATAGGTGTCCCGGATCGGCCCCAGCTCGAACACGCCGGAAATCGCCAGGCCCGCTGTCACCAGCGGATGATCCAGGCACAACGCCGTCAGATGCCCGCCGGCGGACCAGCCCGACAGCACCACCGGCCCTCGAATACCATGCGCCGGCCCTTCCGCGCCCAACCAGTCGAGCGCGGTCCGAATCTCCGCCGCGATTTCCGTCAACGACGCATCCGGAGCCAGCGTGTAACCCGGCAACGCCGCCGACCATCCCAGCGAACACGGCCCGGCGATCAGGCCCGCGAATTGCTCCTTGCCGTTCCGCTGCCAGTATCCGCCGTGAATGAACACAAGACAGGGCGCGGCCGGATCGGCGGCCGGGAACAAATCCCAGGCGCACCGTTCCCGCGGCCCGTAACGTAGATCGAGATGCCCGCCATGCGCCCGCCGGAACGCCGCCGAGTCCGCCTCTCGCGCCGCGCTCAACGCCGCGCTGTTCGCGACAGCGGCGGAGTTGTTATAGGCCGCGTCCCGTTCCGCCCGGGACATCGCGCCCCAGTTCACGCGGAGGCTTTCAGGTACCAGTCCATGATCTGGCGTCCCTGCCAGAACACCGTGCCCGGCCGGGCCGCCATGTGCGCCAGCGCCTTCTCGAACCAGCCGATCCGATGCGGCACCCCGCTGATATACGCATGCACCGCGAGGCCCATGACCTTCGCGCCCTGGGCTTCCGCCTCGTCGTACAAACGATCGAACTGCGCGACCGTCCGGTCGAACAACTCCTCGGCGCGATGATGCTGAATCATCATCATGGGAATGTCATTCAGTTCGACGCTGTAGGGCATCGTCAGCATCGGTCCGTGCTTCGTGCGGAGCGTCGTGGGCAAATCGTCGATCACCCAGTCCGCGCAGTATTTGATGCCCGCCTCGGCCAACAGATCGGGCGTGTCCAGCGTCTCCGTCAGGCCTGGCGCCAGCCAGCCCACCGGTTCGTGCCCGCCCGCGTCGCGCAGCGTGTCGATGGCCTGGCGGATCATGGCGCGCTGGTCGTCCACCAAATGTGTCGCGGTCTGGTGGAAGCCGTGCACCATGAACTCCCAGCCCGCGTCGCTCGCCGCCTGCGTGACCCTGGGGTAGGCCGCCGGCACCGCCCCGTTGATCGCCAGCGTCGGCGCGATCCCGAAATTGTCCAGCGCCGCCTTCAGCCGCCAGAAGCCCACGCGCATGCCGTATTCATGCCAGGCCCAGTTGGGCACGTCCGGCAGGACGGAGGCCCCCTGCGGCGGCGTCAGAACCTGACGCGGCATCGGCCGATGGATATCCCACCGCTCGATGTTCACCACCAGAAAAACCGCGACGCGTTTGCCGTCCGGCAGACTCAGCCGCGGACGATCGATACTGGCCTGATAATCGAGGCGATCGGAGGGTTCCATGCGCCCAGCATGCCCACCGTTCCCCGCGGTCTCAAGCCCCGGCTGGAAACAACCGCGGATCGAGCCGAACCGGTTGCTCCGCGCTGGCGGAGATCCGCGCGAACGCCGGATGGGCGGGGTTCACCATCGCGTTCAGGTCCAGTCCGCCGGTGACCGCGGAGGGGACCAGCAACACCAGCGCGTGCCCGCTTTTCAACCATGCGGTGCCGAAGCGCACGGAGGCCTCGGCCGGATGCGCATCCCAGCCGGGCACGTCTTCCGGCGCCATGCGTTCGATTGGCGCGCCGTTGGGGATGTCGATCTCGATGTATCCGATACCCCGGGGAACCCGGCCGATATTCGCGTGCACGAGGATTTCCAGCACGCCCATCGCGAAGGAGGTGGCGGTGTAGATCGCCGGTGTCCCCTTCTGGTTCCACCGCCCGCCCTTCAACCGCGCGCCTTCGCCGCTCCACAGCTTGTAGCCCACACCGCCCAACCGCCAGAGCCGCATTCAGGCGGGCAGACCGTAAATCATGCAGTCCAGCACTTGTTCGACCGCGCGCCCGCCCATTTCCGTCATGGCCGCGTCGATCGGGCGCCGTCCCTTCAGTTCCGGGTGCGGCCGCCGCATGAATTCGCGGGCGTCGCCTTCGTCGAGGAAGGCGAGCATCGCCATGTCGAACAACCGCCCCAGCCGCAGTGTCTGTTCGCCCTGGGCGAGCGTCAGCGTGCCCCGGCGGTTCAGACTGGATTTCGGCACAATGGCGTGTGCCACCCGCGTCGCCTCCGCGTTGTCGCCGCAGATCCGCAGAGTCACGGCCCGCAGTTCTTCCACGGGCACCGCGTCGGCGGTGAGTTCCGGCTCCCGGGAAATCGTGACGCGCGGTTCCGACACGCCGCGATAGAGGGGAGGGCGGTCGATGTCGTCGAACAGGCCTGCGATCATTTGGACCTCCACTCCTGTCCAAATGGACCTTTTCCGCTCCCGCGTCAAGGAAATCTCAGGGATCACGCCACGAACGTCACCTCCGCCGATCCCAGCCCTTCGAAGGTCACGCCGCAGACATCGCCCGGTTTCAGGAACATCAGCCCGGTGAAGGATCCGCAGGTGACGAACTGGCCGGCGCGGACGCCGCCGTTCTCGCGCCAGAGATTGGCCAGCACGACGGCGACGCCCAGGGGATCGCCGGTGGGGTGGCCGCCGGTTTTTTCCAGCTCGGTTTTGCCGTTGACGGTGAGGGTGACTTTTAACTGGCCCAAGGCGAGGTCGCGCCAATGGGAGGTGGGGACGCTGTGGATCAGGGCGCCGTTGCTGATGGAGTCGGCCAGTTTCTCCAGGTTCGTCACTGGCGCGGTCTGGCCGTAGCGGCTGTGCACCACCTCGATCGCGGCGCAGGCCTCCAGCACGGCGGCGACTTCGTTGCGGCTGTATGGCACGGCGCGCGGGGGCAGGTCGCGGCGGAAGACGAAGGCGACCTCGCCCTCGACGCCGCATTGCGGGACTTTTGCCGCGGGCAGATCGCACGGGGAGGGGAGGATCGTTCCGCCGTAGATAATCCCGCGGGTCGGTTCGCCGCCGGCGGGCGCCATCGCCTTGAAGCCCGCGATCAGTTGCCCGAGCTGGCGGCTGACCTCGTCCTGGATCGCATGGGCGTCTTCGAAGGTGACCGGTTTCAGATCGGCGGGCAGGCCGTCCAGCGGTTGCATGTCGCGGCGCGCCTGGACCAGAATTTTGGCGGCGTGTTGGATCTGGGTTTTGTTCATGGACCGGTTCCCCTGGATGACGATATCCCCGTAATTGCCACGCCAACCTGGCTTTGTCACAGGTGCTTCATCGCCGCCCGTTGGCCGCCGCCTTCGTCAGGAACGCGTCCGTCTCCGCGGCCAAGGGCAGACTGGTCTGACTGCCCGGTTTCATGCAGCAAAGCGCCGCCGCCGCCGTGCCGCGTTCCAGCGCCTCGTTCAGCGTCGCGCCCCGGTCGAGCGCGGCCGCCAGCACCCCGACGAAGCAATCGCCCGCGGCGGTGGTATCGGCCGGCACGATCCGGTGCGCGGGCAGAACCGTGACGCCTTCGTCCGACGCGGCCTCCAGCCCATCGCCGCCGAGTGTCCGGACAATCGCCACGCCCAGACGCGCGTGCAGCGCGGCGGCGCTGTCGCCGCAGCCCAGATGGGCGGCGAGCCAGGCGCTTTCGGTCTGGTTCACGGTGAGCAGATGCGATTTTCGCAATGCCGCTTCCGGTAGCGCCGCGGCCGGGGCGAGATTCAGGACAATCCGGACGCCGCGCGCATGGGCGCGGTGGATCAGCGCCTCCGTTTCCGCCGCAGTCACTTCCATTTGCAGCAACAGGATCGTGTCAGGGGTCAGCAGCGCATCCTCGATCTGGCTTTGCTGCGCCGCGAGATTGGCGCCGGACCCCACCGCGATGGCGTTGGCGCCGGAGGGATCGACCATGACGGAGGCGCAACCAGTGCCGGTCTCGCTTTCCGCGACGCGGGTCAGATCGACGCCGGTGGCTTTCAGCAGCGACAGCGCCGTCTCCGCGATTGTATCGCGTCCCACCGCCCCGGCCATCGCGACCTTGGCGCCGTCGCGCGCCGCCGCCACGGCCTGGTTCGCGCCCTTGCCGCCCGGCTCGCTCCGGACCGACGCGGTCAGGACGGTTTCGCCGGGCGCGGGGATGCGCGGCACCGGGAAAATCAGATCGAGATTGATGGAGCCGAAGACGATGACCATGCGCGTGTTTATCCTCCGGCGCGCTTCCGTCGAACAGCGGGTACATCGGCGCGGGCGCGTGCCAGCGGCCATCGTACTGGAATATCGCCGGGAGCGGGAGAGACGAAGCTGCTCGCGCCTGTTCCCGAGGTGTCGCGTTTGGATGCGCGCGGGATTTTCGATCGTTCCGGCGGGTATACAGTGCATGGTGGAGGGACCGCGGGAGACCGTGGAGTGGCCGGCCGGTGCGGTGTGGCCGTCTCGCGAGCGCGCGGTGCGGGACAAGATCGCGGCATGGACCAGCGGGATCGTTCACTCCGCCGCCAATTGCGCCGGTGTTTCCAACGGCAATTGCCGCTGATCCACCATCGCCGCCGCGCGCGCCAGATCGACGGACAACAGCCGCGACACGCCGCGTTCCTGCATCGTCACGCCATACAGACGATCCATTCGCGCCATCGTCATGGGATGATGCGTCACCACCAGGAAACGGGTTTTCGTTTCTTTTTCAATATCTTCCAGCAACAGACAAAAACGTTCGACATTCGCGTCGTCCAGCGGCGCGTCGACCTCGTCCAGCACGCAGACCGGAGCGGGATTGCAACGGAACACGGCGAAGATCAGGGACAGCGCCGTAAGCGCCTGCTCGCCGCCGGACAGCAGCGACAAGGCGGTCAGTTTCTTGCCGGGCGGTTGGGCGTAGATTTCCAGACCCGCCCGCAAGGGATCGTCGGAACCGACCATCGCCAGATGCGCCCGCCCACCGCCGAACATCCGCGAGAACAGCGCCTGGAAATGGCGGTCCACCCGCTGAAACACCTCGGTCAGACGTTCCCGGCCCTCGCGATTCAAATGGCCGATGGACCCCCGGAGACGGGCGATCGCCGTGCTCAGCTCGTCGCGGTCCTTGTCGATGGTGGCGATCTGTTGCGCGACGGCTTCGGCCTCGGTCTCCGCGCGGAGGTTCACGGGGCCCATTTCGTCGCGTTCCTTGGTCAGACGCTCCAGCTTCTTGCGGGCCTTGTCCTCGGTATCCGCGGCGATCTCGGCGGGCGGGTCCGGCAGCGCGGGATTCACCCCAAGACGTTCGAGGATGCGTTCGGCGACGGTCCCCCAGGCATGATCCGCCTGTTGCGCCTGTCCCTCGGCGCGGACGGCGGCTTCGCGGCGGGCGGCGAGCGCGGCTTCGGCGGCATGGGCCGCCCGGCCGGAATCCCCCGCGGCGGCGGTCGCATCCGCCAAAATTTTCGCCGCGCGGCGATGCGTGGCTTCGGCGCCCAGAAGAGTCTCCGAGGCGGCGGCGCGGCGGGCGGCGGCCTCCGCGGGGGCGGCTTCCAGCGTGGACATCTCCTGGCGCGCGGTCTCCAGGCGTTCGGTCAGTTCGGCGACACGCTCGCCCGCCCCTCCCGCGCGTTCAGACCAGGAGGCACGCTCGGCGGCGATGGCGCGGCGGCGGTTCGACCGTGTGGCATGATCGCGCAACAAGGAGTCGCGCACCGAGCGCGCGGCGGTTTCGCGGGCACGGGCCTCCGACAACACGCGACGCGCGGCATCGACCGCGGCGCGGAGCCCCGCGACATCGGGCGCGCCCACATGCGCGGCGCGCGCGGCGTCCAGCGCGGCGGATGCTTCGGCGTGTTCCTGTTCCAGCCGACCCAGTTGCTCGTCGATCCCCGCCAAACGGGAGGCGGCCGTCGCGGCCTGGTTGCGCAGCGCGGTCAGCCCGGCGCGGGCCCGTTCCAGCCGGGTCTCGGCGTCGCGGCGGGCCTGACGGGCAGCGTGCTCGTCGCCCGCGGTGGACCGCGCCACCCGATCCGCCTCGGCCTGCGCCTTCGACGCCTCGCTTGCCTCCCGCTCGGCGGCGGTAAGCGCCTCGCGCAGATCCTTTAGCCGGTTGCGCTGGCGCAGCCGGACGGCGGCGGCGGTCGGCGTGCCCGCGCGGATCGTATAACCATCCCAGCGCCAGACCGCGCCGTTTCGAGACACCAGCACCTGGCCAGGCGAGAGACGCTCCTGGCTGTCGCGGGCGGCATCCTCGTCCTCGACCAGGCCGATTTGCGACAAGGCGCGGCGCAAGGCGGGCGGGCCCTCCGTCAACCCGGACAAGGCACGCGCGCGGTCCGGCAGCGCGGGTTCCGGATCGAGCGGCGTAAGCTCGCGCCAATACCGGTCGGCGGCGGGGTCGAGGGCGGACGTCAACTCCTCGCCCAACACGGCGCCCAAGGCCAGTTCGAGGCCGGCGGGGGCGGAGAGCTTGTCGATCATCGGCGGCCAGCGCTCGCCGTCCTTGACCGCCAGCACCTCGCTCAGCGCGTTCGCCTCCGCCGCGAGTTTGGCGCGGCGCGCCTCGGCGGCGGAGCGGACATCGCGGGCGGCGGCCAGCGCGACGGTGGCGGTGCTTCGCGCCTGTTCCGCCCGGTCCATGGCCGCGCGCGCCGCGGCAAGCGCGTCCTGCGCCGCGGTTTCCTCCCGTGCCGCGCTGTCCAGCAGCGATGGATCGACCTGACGGGCGGCGAAGGTGGCGCGTTCCTCGCGGCCGCGGGTCAGTTGATCGGTGGAGCGGCGGGCCCGCTGGTCCGCCTGCGACAAGGCGCGTTCGGCCGCTTGCGCCAGCGCGTTGGCCTCGGCCGCTTCCTCCGTGGCGCGATTCGCCTCGTGCTCCGCCTGCTGGGCCAGTTCCGTGGCGGCGAGCGCCTCGGCCTCGGCGGCTTCGGCGGCACGCGGATGGGCCTTGTCGGCGATGGCGAGGCCGGCGTCCTCGGAGGCCAAACGCGTTTCGGCGGCGACGGCGTCGGAGCGGAGTTGCCCGGCATGGCGAAAATCGTTGGCGAGCGTCGTCAAACGGCGGCGGGCTTCGTCAAGCGCGACCTTCGCGCGGCTTTCCTCCGCCGCCATCTGTTCCTTGGCCACGCGCAGCCGCTCCAGCACGGTCCGCGCCTCGGCTTCGGTTTCGCGCAGGGGATCCAGCACTTCGGCGGTTTCCGCCGCCAGAACCCGCGCCGCCTGGACCGAAGCCGCGGCCTCTTCCACCGCCATACGCGCCGCCGCGAGCGCGGCATGCGCCTGGGCGCGGTCGCGCTCGACCCTGGCGCGAAGGATCGACATCAACTCGGCATCCGCCTCGCGAATGGCGCCGGAGATATTTCGGTAACGGCTGGCCTGACGGGCCTGGCGTTTCAGGGCGCCAAGCTGCGAGTCGAGCTGGCCCTTCAGGTCCTCGGCCCGCGACAGATTGGCCTCGGCCGCGCGGAGTTTCAGTTCGGCTTCGTGGCGGCGGGCGTGCAGGCCGGTGATCCCCGCCGCTTCCTCCAGCACCGCGCGGCGTTCTTCCGGACGGGCGGCAACCAGGGCGCCGACCCTGCCCTGACTGACCATCGCGGAAGCGCGCGCGCCGGACGCCAGATCGGCGAACAAGGTCTGCACGTCGCGGGCGCGGGCGTCCTTGCCGTTGATGCGGTAGGCGGAGCCGTGGCCGCGCTCGATCTTTCGAAGGATTTCCAGTTCGGGGTGTTCGTGGAACGGCGGCGGGGCGATGCCCTGCGTGTCGTTCAGAACGATCGTCACCTCGGCGATGTTTCGGGAGGCGCGGCCGGCGGTGCCGGCGAAGATCACGTCCTCCATCTCGCCGCCGCGCAGGCCGCGGGCGCTGCTTTCGCCCATGGCCCAACGCAGGGCCTCGACGATGTTGGACTTGCCGCAGCCGTTGGGCCCGACGATGCCGGTCAGGCCGGGGAGGATGTCGACGCTGGTCTGCTCGGCGAAACTCTTGAACCCCGCGATGCGGAGTTTACTGAAACTGACCGGCAAGCATCCTCCTCGACCGCCCCGCCCTACGCGCCCGGGACCAGTTTACGGAACGCGTCGAAATTCATTTCGCCCACGTGTTTCTTTCCGTCGATCACGAAGCTGGGGGTGGAATCGATCTTCCATTTGTCGGTGAAGGCCTGTTGCTGCCTGATGATCCAGGTTTTCAGGCCGTCGTCGGCGATCGCCTTGTCGAAGGTCGCGCGGTTCATCCCGGCGAGCCCGGCGGTCTTCCAAATTTCCTCCGTGCGGTTGACGTCGCGGGCGAAGGCCCAGCGGTCCTGCGTCGCGAGCAAGGCATCGACGAAAGCCGCATAGCGGTCCGGCGGCAGATACCGCGCGACCTGCGCCGCCTGCAACGCGACCTGGTCCAGCGGGTAGTCCTGAAACACCCAGCGGATTTTGCCGGTGTCGATCAGCGCCGATTTCACCACCGGGTAGGTCGTGGCGGCGAAGGCGGCGCAATGCGAGCAGGTGAGCGAGAAAAACTCCTGCACCACCACTTTCGCGTCGGGGCTGCCGACCGAGCGCTCGGTCTGCGCCGATTCGTCGGCGGCACGCGCGGGCGAGACCGCGCCGATGCTCTGGAGCATGGCGCCACCGGCGACAACAGTTAGTAGGTTTCGGCGTGTGGAGAGCATGATGACCTCAAGATCTTGTACGTGGTTGTTTTCCGAGTCGGGAAGCGGATTCGGTGAGCACGGCGCGCCCCAGCCCGGCGAGGGCGGCGCGAAGGGGGCCTTCGGGCAGATCGGCGACGGCGTCGTCGGCGGCTTTGACCGTGGCCGGGGTCGGACGCGGCGCGGCGCGGGCTGGCGGGCGGATGGTTCTGGTCTGGACGAAACGGAGGCGTTGGACGGTTTGGTTGCCGAGATACTGGTTGATGCGCGCGGTCAGTTCGACCGAGAGGTGTTGCAGTTCCATGGCCACCGGGCCGGAACAGGCGATGGTCAGCGACCCCTGTCCCAGCTTTTTCGGGGTCGTGGCGTCTGCCAGGGACGGGCCGACGATGCCCGGCCATGCCTCCATCAGTTGCGCCACGCCCGGTCCGGCCTGGGCAAAGGCGGGTTTGACGAGGGCAGGGACGAGCGCGGCGAGGGGCCGGGGGCCGTGGACGGGCCGCCAGTCCTTCGTCATATCCCGTCCCGTGACATCCTTACCCATGTTCCCCGCTTCCGCCCTGCTGTCCTGGTACGACCGTCACCGCCGCAAGCTCCCCTGGCGCGCCGAACCCGGCGGGATCGCGGATCCCTACCGGGTCTGGCTGTCGGAGATCATGCTGCAACAGACGACCGTGACGGCGGTCATACCTTACTATGAGAACTTCGTAAGCCGGTTCCCGACGGTGGAAGCGCTGGCGGCGGCGGATCTGAACGATGTGCTCAGCCAATGGGCGGGCCTGGGGTATTACGCGCGGGCCCGGAACCTGCATGCCTGCGCGAAGGCGGTGGCGGCGATGGGCGGCTTCCCCGGGACCGTCGAGGGTCTGCGGTCGCTGCCGGGAATCGGTCCCTATACGGCGGCGGCGGTGGCGGCGATCGGGTTCGGCGTGCCGGCGGTGCCTGTGGACGGGAACGTCGAGCGGGTGACGTCCCGTCTGTTCGCGATTCTCGACGTGCTGCCTGGCGCGCGGAAAGCGATCGGGGCGGCGGCTTCGCTGTTGGGGGAGGACCCGGACGCGCGCGCCAGGCCCAGCGATTTCGCGCAGGCATTGTTCGATCTGGGGGCGTCGGTGTGCTCGTCCGGGCAGCCGGCGTGCGGGGTTTGTCCGTGGATGGAACCTTGTTTGGGCCGGCGTGCCGGGATCGCGGCGGAATTGCCGCGGAAGGCGGCGAAGAAAGCGCGGCCGCTGAGACATGGGGTGTCGTTCTGGGTGACGGATGGGGCGGGGAATGTGCTGCTGCGGCGGCGGCCGGCGTCGGGGTTGTTAGGTGGGATGGTGGAGTTGCCGGGAACGCCGTGGCGCGACGCGGAATGGGCCTTCGAGGAGGCCGCGGAATTCGCCCCGGTGGCGGCGAACTGGCGTCCCATGGGCCAGGTGCGGCACGGGTTCACGCATTTCGAACTGACGATCGAATTGTTCGCGGCCGAAGTGGCGGAGATCGGCGGCGAGGGGTTTTCGCATGCGGTCTCCGGGCTGGGAGACCTGGCGTTGCCCTCGGTGATGCGGAAATGCGTGGCGGTGGCGGGCGGGTGATCGCGGCGAAGGTCCGAGCGTATCCGGAAAGCCGGCGTGTCAAAATCACTTTCATCTGGATCGCACGTTGAAATCCCGTATTTTGCATCGGGCGCTTCGTGGCTACCCCTGGCCTACGGAAGGAGAGACGTCATGCGGTACACCGTGATCCTGGAACAGGAAAGCAACGGTGGATACGTCGTCAGCGTGCCCGCGCTGCCGGGATGCGTGAGCCAGGGAGACAGCCGGACCGAGGCGCTCTCCAACATTCGGGAGGCCGTCCAACTCTACCTGGACGATTGTATTGACTCTGGCGAGCCAATTCCAACGGAAGCGGGCAGGGAAATCGTCGAGGTGGACGCCGCGTAAGCGAAGCACGAACCATGGCGAAGCTTCCGCCGGGCCTTTCGGGTCGAGAGGTACGCGCGGCGCTGGACCGCGCGGGGTTCATGTTCCGGCGGCAGGCTGGCAGTCATTTGATACTTGGGCGAGATGACCCGCATCTGCGCGTGTTCGTGCCGGATCATCGGGACATCCGTTTGGGTACGCTTCGCCACATCGTCGCGGACGCAGGGCTCACGGTCGACGAATTCGTGAATTTGCTCAGAAAATGAGGTGCCGCGCGCGGCTCACTCGCCCGGCCCATGAGGAGGGGAGGAAGAAGCCTCCCGCGGTGCACTCACCCGAGTGAGCGCATTCTGACCACGCCGCTCGCCAAGGAGCAGCGCACACCTGGGCGTTCTTACATTGGATCGCCCTCCCCCCGTCGCCGGGGAGAGGGGACATCATCCGCGTTCAGAACTTGGAAACGCGGGTTTCCTTCGACGTGATGAACTCCAGCAGCGCGGGCGTGCCGTTCTGCGTCTGCTCGATGCCGCGCTTGATCGCCGCGCGGATCTGATCCGGCTGGGTCACGCGCTCGCCATACCCGCCGAACGCCTTCGCCATGTCGGCGTAGTTGCCGGAGATATCGGTCGAACGATACTTCTCGGTCGAGATCGGCATGACCTTCAGTTCGATCGCCATCGAGAAGTTGTTCAGCAGGATCGAGAGGATCGGAATGCGCTCGCGCACCGCGGTTTCGAAGTCCATGCCGGTGAAACCGATCGCGGCGTCGCCCCAGAGGTTCATGCAGAGCTTGTCCGGCTTCGCCAGCTTCGCGCCCATGGCGAGGCCGAGGCCCATGCCGAGCTGCGTCGTCTTACCCCAGCCGATATAGGACATCGGCGTCGTGGAATTCCAGAACGGCGAGATCTGGTCGCGCGGGCTGCCGGCATCGTGGGTGATGATGCAGTTGTCCATGCCGACGACTTCGCTGACCATGGCATGAAGGTCCCGGATGACCCGGTACGGGTTCAACGGTGCCTCGTTGAAGTCGATCAGCGGCTGCCACTTCGCCATCCATTCCGCGCGGACGGCGGCGATTTCGGCCACCGTGTCGCGGCAGTCGCGGTTCGCCTTGATGGTCTGGCGCAACTCGCCGATCAACGCCTGAAGCGTCAGTTTGGCGTCGCCGACCAGCCCGACATCGCTGACCACGTCCTTGTTCAGGTGGTTCGGGTCGAGCGTGGCGTGAACGAATTTCTTGCCCTTCGGGAACTTGATGCCGAAGTTCGTTTCCGTGAACGAGCACCCGATGCCGATCACCAGATCCGTCTTTTGCAGGAAGTGGTTCAACTGCCCAGGGATCGCGTTGCCGCCGGATCCGAGCGACAGAGGATGCGTTTCCGGGAACGAGCTTTTGCCGCCAAGGCTGGTGGTGACTGGCGCGCCCAGAAGCTCGGCGAGTTCGCGCAGCTCGGCCCATGCCTCGGCCCACTGAACGCCGGTGCCAGAGTAAATAATCGGGCATTTGGCGGCGAGGATCGCGGCGGCGGCCTTACGGACGTCGACCGGATCGGGGCCGTATTTATGGACGCCGACGGGCTGGTAGTCGATGTCGCCGATTTCCTCGTTCCAGATATCGGTCGGGATTTCGACGATCGCCGGCCCAGAGCGGCCGTTGCGGATGTTACTGAACGCGCGACGCATGATGTTACACAGCTCGTTCGGCACGATCACCTGTTCGGCGATCTTGGCGACGGAGCGCATGTTGCGCGTGGAGGAGAAGTTGGGATCGATCTGGGAGATGCGGCGGGCATAGCCCTGCGGCAGCACCAGCATCGGCACGGATTCGGAATAAGCCTGCGCGACGCCGCCATAGGCGTTCTCCGCGCCGGGCCCGTGCTGCATGCAGAAGGCGCCGATTTTGCGGCCCGAGGTGACGCGCGAAATGGCGTCGGCCATGTGCAGGCCAATGCGCTCCTGCCGGACGATGATCGGGCGGATGTCCGCCGCCGCGGCGTATTCGAGCAGATGGTTGACGGGGTAGCCGCAGAGGATCTCGATTCCCTCCCGCTTCATGATTTCCGCGATTGCGTCACCGACTTTCATGCGACCGTTCTCCCTTTTGCTGGATTTCAAGCTGATATCGGGGGGCAAGGTAAAGGCGGGGGGGCGCGAAGGCAACCGGACGCCGCGCGCCCGCCAGAGGTCAGTCCACGACGATTTTCTGCTCGCGGATGATTTTTTTGTAGTGCGCGTCGTCCGCCAGATAGAATTCCTTCAGTTCCTTCAACGGCAGGGACCGCACGGCGAAGCCGAGTTCCATCAGTTTCGCCCGCATCTCGGGACGCGCGCCGATCTCCGCCACGGCCTTGTTCAGCTTTTCCTTGATCTCCTGGGGGATGCCCAGCGGGCCGTAGAAGCCTTGCCAGACCGGAGCGTTCACCGCCTCGAACCCCAGTTCGCCGATGGTGGGGACATCGGGAAAATCCGGATGCCGCTCCGGCGCGAACATGGCCAGCATCCGCAACTTGCCGGCCTTCACGTGCGGGAAGCCATTCAGTTCGATGATGGAATCGATGACACCCGCCAGCAGATCGTTCAACGCGGCGGCGTTGCCGGTGTAGGGGATGCTCAGGAACTCCGTGCCCGTCAGGCCGCCGAGATATTTCATCCGCAGATCGGTCGGGCTGCCGACCCCGGACCCGCCATAGGAGATTTTGCCCGGATTGGCCTTGGCCAAGGCAAGAAATTCCTTCAGATCGCGCGCGGTGTTTTTCGGCCCGACCATCAGGCCGGAGACATACATCGTCGTCATCGCGATCGGATCGACATCGGCCGCCTGATAGGGAACCTTGCGCAGGTTCGCGACGGTGGTGACAACAGTCGAGGCGCACATGCACAGCGTATAACCGTTCGGCGGCGACTTTAGAACCGACTCGAGCCCGATCGCGCCCCCTGCTCCCCCCCGGTTCTCCACCACGAAAGGCTGCCCCAGCATCTGCGACAACGCCTGGGCGTAGGGCCGCGCGACCGTGTCGTTGGCGCCACCGGGCGGGAACGGCACCACCAGCTTCACCGTCGTCTTCGGCCAGTCCGTCTCCGCCTTGGCGGGCGCGAGGCCGGCGCTCCACAGGGCCAGCGCGAAGACCAGGGATCGCGCGAACATCGAAGGTTTCATGGTGTTGTTTCTCTCCGTCGTGCCCCCGGGGCCCTTGGTTTCTCCGGCCGATGCGTCCGGCACCGTACCCAAAACCTATCAGACCCGGCCCGCGCCCGAAATGCCCGGCTGGGTCAGTCCGGCGTCCGCGCCGATGACCGCGCCGATCTCCTGCTTCCGACGTTAGGAGGGTATATCGCGGCGATGGAGGGTAGATCGCGCATCCTCGCGGAATTTCCCGATCGGCCTCAGGTCACGTTGAGCGGATTGGCCGAGGATCGCGAAGCACTCACGGCCAAAAACGAATCATTCCGGTATAGTGGCGCGGTCGAAGCCCCACCGGCGAAAACCGAAAGGACCGGCCCATGTCCCAACCCGCCCCCCGGACGTTTCTTGTCACCGGCGCCGCCAGCGGCATTGGCGCCGCGATTTGTCGCGCCGTCGCCGCGCCCAATGTCGCGCTGCTGATCCACACCCGCCGCAACCGCGACGGCGCCGAGGCCGTGGCCCGGACCGCGCGGGCGGCCGGGGCGGAGACGGAGGTTGTGCTGGCGGACCTCGTTGAACCCGCGGCGGCCGGCGTTCTGGTCGAACGGGCGCTGGCGCGGTTCGGGCGGCTGGATGTGCTGGTGTCCAACGCGGGATTCGCGGACCGGACGCCGGTCGCGGCGTTGACGGACGCGGCGATGACGGCGTCGATGGAGGCGATTCAAGGAGCATTCTTTCGACTCGCGCGCGCGGCTATTCCACATTTACGGGCCGGAATCGATCCGCGCGTGGTCGCGGTGTCCAGTTTCGTCGCCCACACCTGGCGGACGAATGTCGCGACGTTTCCCGCCTCCGCGGCGGCGAAGGCGGGGTTGGAGGCGCTGGTGCGCGCGCTGGCGGTCGAACTGGGCCCGGACCGCGTGGCGGTCAACGCGGTGGTGCCGGGGTTCATTCGCAAGGACAGCGGCGCGCACCGGGCGATCGGTCCGGCGGCGCTCGCCGATCAGACCGTCCATATCCCGATGGGGCGGATTGGGTTACCGGAGGATGTGGCGGCGGCGGTGGCGTTTTTGGCCTCGCCCGCCGCCGGTTACATCACGGGACAGACCTTGCATGTCGATGGCGGGATCGTCATGCGATAGCGTTTCGGCGCCGCGCTCCCATCACCGCGCCGCCCCGCCGATCGCCCGCGTTTGGGCATCCACCGTTTGGGCGGTCCCGGCGATCCGGGACAGCCGGTTTTCGATATCCTTGCGGCGGTTCACATCGACGCCAGCCCAGTCGACGGCCGGGGTGAGGGTGACGAGGACGGGGTTCTGGGACAGGCCGGTCAGGCTGGTGCGCGCCAGTTTCAGGCGCAGCGCCATGCCCGGCAGCGTGCGCTCGCCGTCGATCCAGAGCGCGGTGGCGGCGACGAAGGCGGGTTTGTTGGAACGCACGAGGCGCCAGCCATGGGCTGAGGCGCCTGCTTCGTCGGCCAAAGGTGTTTCGGTGATATCGTCGGCGTCCGGCGCGCGTGTCAGGCGGCGGCGGGCGGTGTTGATCGGCGCGGCGGTGGCGCGGCGGGAGAAGACGTCGACGCGGACCGTCAGGGGCAGCCCGCCGCAGACGACTCGTTGCGAGAGGGCGGTGTCCTCGGCCCCGGGGATCGGGCTGGCGGGCCCGCTCGCGACGCAGGCCGGGCCAAGGTCGATCGGGCGCAGGACCCCGGCGGCGATGCTGGGGGGCGCGTTGAACCCGGCGACGGCGAGCGGTCCCATGGCGGCGAGCGCGGCGGTGGCGAGGCCCGCGATCAGACCCCGGCGGGCGAGATTCGGCGTGGGGATCATGGGCGGGCCGGCCGCGGCCTCGGGCAAGGTGTCCTCGCGGAATGGCAGGCCAAGGAAGGTCAGCAGCAGAATGACGAAGGAGAAGAAGAGCCAGCCATAGACCAGGTGGTCGGCCGCGGCGGCTTCGGCGCTGCCCATGACGTGGCCGAGCCAGACGATGCCAAGGGCGCGGATGCCGTTGGCGACGATGGGGACGGCGATCGAGACCGCGACGAAGGCCGCGCGCCGGACCGGGCTCCGGTACATCAGGATGGCATAGAGGGCGCCGAAGGCGATGGAGGCGATAAGGAAGCGCAGCCCGGCGCAGGCTTCCGCGACGTAGAACACGCCTTCCGGGATTTCGATGATGTAGCCGTCGATATAGGCGGGAAAGCCAAGGAAGCCGACGCCGATCGCGATGAACCAGGCGGTGATGTCCTGCAGCCGGGGGGTCAGGAACTCGCCGAAGGGGACGAGGAAATACAGATAGAGCAGGGGACCCAGGACGGCGCGGAACAGGCGGGGGCCGAGCATGGCGAGGCACAGGACCTCGAAGAAGCTGACGACCGCGAGTTGGCGTCCTTCCATGATGCCCAGACGCTCGGCGGCGAGCCAGGCGGCGGCGGCGGGCAGCGCGAGGAGGGCGGCGGCGGGGCAGGGGGCGGCGGCCAGGCCGCGCAGCGCGGGGCTGCGGTCCCAGATCAGATAGAGCGCGATCGGGATGACCAGGGCGCAGTGGTTATAGGCCGTGGAGTCGATCCAGGTGCGGACGGCGGCGCCGATTTCGGCCGGGAACAGGATGGCGATGGCGGCGGTGCCGATGGCGAGTCCAGCCCAGGCGCCGCGCAGCGCGGCGATGGTCTGGTGCGGGGGGGGGGGCGTGCGTGGCCGCGGATTCGCTCATGGGTTGGCTCCGTGGGGGCGCATCAGGTCGTCGAAGCCGCTGAGGCATGCGTCCCAGTCGTAGTGTTCCAGTATCAGGCGGCGGGCGGCGGTGGAGAGGGCGGCGCGTTCGGCGGCGGAATCGGGGTGCGCCAGGCGGATGGCGGCGGCGGCGATCGCGGCGGCGTCTTCGGCCAGCACCAGGTCGCGGCCGGGCTGGGCGTCGATGCCCTCCCACGCGCCAGAGGTGACGATGACGGGTTTGGCCATGGCCATTGCTTCCAGGACCTTGTTTTGAATGCCGCAGGCGATCCGCATCGGCGCGACGGCGGCGATGGCGTGCTGGACATAGGGGCGGACGTCGGGGACGCGTCCCGTGACGGAGACGCCGTCGAGGCTGGCCAGGCGTTTGACCTCGTCGGCGGGGTTGCCGCCGACGATCTGGAAGGCGGCGGCGGGCAGGGATTGGCGGACGATGGGCAGGATCGTTTCGGCGAACCAGACGGCGGCGTCGATGTTGGGCCGGTAGTCCATGGTGCCGGTGAAGACGAAGGTGGGGTTCGCCGGGTCGAAGGGGGCGGGGAAGCTGTGCGCGGGGCTGAAATACCGGTGATCGACGCCGCAACTGATGCCGCGGATTTTGGCGGCGGCCTCGGGCACATGGGCGCGGAACAGGCGGGCCTCGGTTTCGGTGACGAGGATGGACTGGTCGCACTCCAGCGCCACGCGGCGTTCCAGGCGGCGGACCTGGCGCCATTCGCGGCGGTAGACCAGGTTCATGGGGAAGCGGGATGTTTCGGAGTAAGACAGGAATTTCTCGGAATCGACATCGCCCAGCTCGACGATGCGCGTCCCCGTCGGCGGCAGGTCGAGGATGTATGGCGCCATGTTGGAGGAGTTCACGAATGTCATTTCCGGTTTGACCTCGGTCATCACTCGTTCGACCCAGCGCCGCAGGCCGCGATCGCGGAAGAAGGTCACGCTGAGCGGTTCGTTGGTCAGCAGGCCGGTGGCGCAGGCGAATTTGGCGCGGTCGCGATTCAGCGGGGCGGTGTACATGTCCTTGCAGAGGGCGCGGACGGTCTCGATGTGCTGGTTATCGGCGGGGTCGTCGATCAGGCAGCCGAAATGCACGTCGTACCATTTGGTCAAATAGTTCAGGATGTGCCAGTTGCGGATCTTCTCGCCCTTGATCAGGGGGTAGGGCAGGCGCTGCATCAGGAAAAGCAGGTTGGGCATGGGGTCAGCCAAGGCCGCGTACGATCGGCGGGCCCAGTAAATTGGCCACCGGGAGCGGTAGCTTTTTCCACGCGGCGATGAACAGCCGGTATTTCGGGTTCAACGGATTGTGGTCGGGGATCGAGGCCCCGGGCGCGAGCAAATAGCGGTAGCGCAGCGGCGCGGCGGTAAACCCCCAGTTCTTTTTGAAATCGTGCGCGCCGGTGCCGAGTTTGCTGCGGCCGAAATCGAACAGGCGATAGCCGCGTTCGGCGGCGCGGCGCATGACTTCCCAGTACATGAAATCGTTGCCCGCCCGGCCGCGGGCGGCCAGGGTGCCGCCGCCGTAATAGGGCAGGACCTCCTCGCGAAAATAGAAATTCATGACGGAGGCGATGGCGGTTTCGCCGTCCAGGATCGTCACGGTGTCGCAATCGGGGCCGAACGCCTCCGCCAGAATGGAAAAATAGCGGCGGGAGAAGACCGGGGTGCCAAGGTTGCGGACGCTCTCGGCGTAGATGCCGTGCAGGCGGCCGGTGTCGCGATCGACGACGGAGGTCAGGTTGTTCGAAATCCCCTTGCGGACCATCGCGCGCTGCTTGCGCGGAATGGCCTTCATGTTCTTGTCGTGATCCGCCTCGATCGGTTTCCGGAACGTCACATACAGATCCGGCCGTTCCATCCACGCGCCCTGTGCGGGGCCGTCGGTGTCGCGGACACGGAACTCCACGGCCGAGGCACCGGATTTTGCCAGCAGCGCCGCGGCGTGCGCGGTCAGGGCGGATTCGGTCTCCGGGTCCACGGCCAGCGGGCCGCCGTAGACGCAGAAGGGGACCGATATGAACGTGTCGCCGAACAGCAAGGTTTTGACGCGCGCCAAGGGCAGGACCCCCACGATCGCGCCGTCGCGCTCAGCGTAGACGTAGTGCGTGGTGTGGCCGAAGGCTTTCTCGACGATGCCGGCCCATGCGGAGAGGTGGAAAAAAGTGCCGTTCGGGTGGGCCCGGACGAAACCATCCCAGGCCGCGGCGGAGGCGGTGTCGAGAGGGCGGATCGCGAGGGGCATCAGGCGGCGGCGGACTGGTGGATCGGTGGGCGCGTCCGGGCGGGCAGCAGATCCGCGTAGACATTGTCCATGCGCCCCCAGGCGAAGCGGCGCAGGATATCGTCCAGATCGGCCTCCATGCGCGACAGGTTCGTGTAGTGACGCAGGCGGGATTTCCACCCGGCGCCGGGAATCCTCGGTTGGTCCTGGTCGATCTCCCAGGGATGGAAATAGAAGATGCCGGGTTGCCGGTCGGTTTCGTGCACGCGAGCCAGGCCAAGGCGATACAGGAACGAGGGCAGGAGCCGGAAATAGCCGCCGCCGGAGCACGGCCAGTTGCGTCCGAAGGCGCGGACGGTGGTCATCGGGATCTCCCAGAACCCATCGCCATCGGGTTGAAAGGGCGTTCGCGACGCGCCGGGCATGCCGTAAAGGTCGTGCGCGATCGGGTTGATGCTGGAGCTGTAGCGATGGCCGGTCTCGCGCAGTACGCCGAACGCCCAAAGGTTGCGCGCGCCGATCGAGAAAGTCGCGGCGCGGTAACCGGCGATTTCGACGCCGCCGATGTCTTCCAGCGTTGCCTTGGCGCGGCTGACGTCCTGGCGGAATTCCTCGGGGTTCTGGCTGTCGGCGCGGGTGTGATCCCAGCCGTGGCTGGCGAGTTCGTGCCCGGCGGCGACGATGCGGCGGACCATCGCGGGGTGACGCTCGGCGATCCAGCCCAGCGTGAAGAACGTGGCCTTAACATCCGCGCGGTCGAACTGGGCCAGGATGCGATCGACGTTGGCCTCGACACGGCGGGGAAAACCGTCCCACTCCGCGCGGGAGACGCACCCGGCGAAGGCCTGGACCTGGAAATAGTCCTCCACATCGACCGTCATGGCATTGCGGATCGTCATGCGTCCTTCTCCACGGCGGCGGCGAGAAGTTTGACGATACGTTGAAAAATGCGGTCCTGGCGGGCGGAGGCCGCTTCCAGGGCTTCGATGCGGCGGATTATGTCCTCCGGCCCGGTGCCGGTGGGCGCGGGCGGACGCCGGCCGATCTCCGGTTCCTCGGGTTCGGTCTGGGCGCGCGCCGGGCTGGCGCCGCCGTTCAGGCCTTCCGCCATTTCCTCGGCCACTTCGTCGATCATCTGTTCGACGATCGTCGTGCGTTCGTCGAGCGCGCCGAACTGAAGAACGCGGGAACAGAGCGTGTTGATGCGGCGCGGCGTGCCGCCGGTGTGGCGGAAGACGGCGGCGAAGGCCGCGTCCTCCCAGGCCGGGTTGCCGGTCCAGCCGACGGTCTTCAGCCGGTGTTCGATGTAGAGGCGGGTCTCTTCCTCCGACAGCGGGCCGAGATGGAAGGAGGCGAGGACGCGCTGGCGCAGTTGCTCCGCGTCGCGGCTGGCGAGGATGGGGCGGAACTGCGGCTGTCCCAGCAGGATGGTCTGCACCGAGGCCTTGCCGTCGATGGCGAGGTTGGAGAGCATCCGCAGTTCTTCGAGCGCGGCGAAGGAGAGGTTCTGGACCTCGTCGACGACCAGCACGCAGCGGCGCCCGGCGGTGCGCTGTTCGCGGACCATGTTTTCGAAGCGGCGCAGCAGGATGGATTTTTCGGTGCCCGGCACGACGTTCATGCCGAACCCGTCCATGATCAGGCGCAGCAGATCGTCGCCGGAGACCTGCGTGGTGACGACCTTGGACACGGCGTAGGCGTCGCGGTTGAGTTGCAGCCAAAGCCGTTCCACCAGCATCGTTTTGCCGGCCCCGACCTCTCCGGTGATGACGATGAAGCCTTCCCGCTGATCCAGGCCGTAGACCAGATGGGTGATGGCCCGCTGGTGGTTGCTGGACCCGAAAAAGAACCGCGTATCCGGCGTGAGCAGGAACGGCGGGGCGCTGAGGCCATAGAATTTTTCGTACACGGTACCCTTAGAATTGTTTGGTGAGGGCCAGGAGCAAAATGTTCTCGTAGAGACCATACCCCGGAATCCGCGAAGTACGGTCGAAAAAAGTATAGCGCCCGGTCAGGGTGGTGCTTTCGGAGACCGTGTACTGAAGGCCGACCGAGCCGGAAATCGACTTGTCGGTGCCGCCCGATGTGCCGCCCGCGGCGGCGGCGGCGGAACCGGACCGTTTGATCAGGCTGTAGGAGGCACTGGTCGACAGTGTCAGGTCGGGCCACAACTGGCGGTTCCAGGAGAGGCTCAGCGTCTTGATGTCGCTGTTGTTGCCGCTGTTGGCCCCGCCGGCCCCGGTCTGGATCGACCAGGTGGCGTTCGCCTGAATTGTCCCGCGCTCCACCGCGGTGGAGAGGGAGATGTTCAGCGTGTCGTAACGGAAGACACCGTTCTGCACGCCGAGACCGTTGGTGGCGCCGAATTGCTGGCCGCCGGTGACGGCGTTGATCGCCTGTCCGTTGGCGCCGATCACGGTGTTGTTGAGTTGGTTTTGCAGGTTCTCCAACTGCGTGCCGATCGTGTTGGAATAGTCGAACGACAGGGTGGTGAGCCCGGTCAGCGCGACCTTGCCGTTCACGGCCAGGGAGTTGGTCCCGTTCAGATGTCCGTAGGTGACGGTGATGGAGCTGTCTGGGCCGGGTGTCACCGTGACGCCCGCGTTCCAGGTGAGGCCTTTGATATTGGGCGCGTTGTTCTGGCTGTACTGGATTTCTTGCTGGCCGATCGAGGCCAGCAGCGTGAAGGTCCGGTTCAGCGCGTAGCTGACCTGATTGTTGAGGGTCATGCGCCGGGAGGTGAACGCCGCCGAGGTCGCGGCGGTCGTGGCGCCGGTGGCGAAGGTTCCCTTCGATTGCGACTGCGACATGTTGAACGACAGGGTGTTTTGCAGCCGCCCGAGGGCCTCGCCCGTGGTGAAGGAGGCGATCTGTTCGGTGGTCAGCAGGTTCTGGGCGCCCGCGCCGGAGCCGGTGGGAAAGGGGCTGGCCGCGAAACCGGTGACCTGGCTGCTGCGGGAGACGTCGGCGGAGACGCCGAATTTCGCGGTGCCGTAATCGCTGAATTTTTTCAACAGGTAGGGTGAGACGCCGAAGCTAGTGGTTTGAACGGCGTTCTGACGGTTCAGGCCCTGTCCGCCGCCAGCGAAATTGGCGCCGGTGGAGGCGGCGCTTCCCAGTGTGCCGCCGCCGGCCATCGCGCCCAGCCGCGACTGCACGCCGGCGACGCCGCGGACATCGACGAACATCAGGTCGGGCACGACGGTGACCTGTCCGGTGGCGTTCAGTTGCTGCGTGATGCCATTCAAGGGGCCGTTCACGGCGTGGAAAGCCAGGGACGGCGCGTAATCGAATTTCAGATCGATACGCGCGGTATTCGCCGTGATCGAAATCCCTGGCTCGATGGTCGTGCGAAGGTCGGGCCGGCGTGGCGCGGTGACTTCCAGGGCGTTGTCGGTGATTTGTTCCTGGATGGTCAACCGGGGCACGATGGTCCAGGCGCTGGGATTGCCTGGCGCGCCCGGGATGGTCAGGCGTTGTTGTCTGCGCAGGCCTTTCGCGTCGGTTTCAGGCAGCTCCGTTCCCAGAGGCGCGCCGGTGGGGGCATTGTCGCGATTGCCCGCGTCGATGAAGGGAAACGCCCAGGCGTTCCCGGTCTGGGCGATCAGCAGGACGGTCAGAAGCCCGGCCGCGGTTCTCGGAGTGTTTCGCATGCCTTTGGCTTCGATCCCCGTGCGTTCAGGACGAGTAATACCACCTGACACATCCCTTGACTCGTAGGGGGCTAGGAATCGCCCCTGTTCTTCGATTCGATGCCTCATGCCGCGATATCGCGGCATGGGAGGGGTGAATGGTTGCGGCGATCGAAATCACGCGGACAGATCACACGGC
>CANJJS010000018.1 GCA_947474705.1 Acetobacteraceae bacterium
CAGGATCGGCGCCAGAGCCAGAAGGCGCCGAACCATCGGGCCATCGTTGCTTTTCGCAGCCAGACCACGAAAGGCCGCTGCCGTGTGATCTGTCCGCGTGATTTCGATCGCCGCAACCATTCACCCCTCCCATGCCGCGATATCGCGGCCTGAGGCATCGAATCGAAGAACAGGGGCGATTCCTAGCCCCCTACGAGTCAAGGGATGTGTCAGGTGGTATTAGGAGACTCAGACGATTGTTCCATGTGTTGTTCGTGCGCCCTGCGGCGATCATGCTATCCCGCCACCGGATCAAGCCCTCACGGTCAATCTTGGTGGCGTCGTCATGGCCCAGGAAGGAAACCAATCCCTTTACGGCGTATGCGGCTTCCTGTTCCGACCGGGGTTTGACATCGGCGACAGCTTTCCACTTCTCAAACAGGCCACTGAGGGGCGTCGCGATCGAAATGGGCGTTGTTTGAGGAATCGTCTGAATGGGGGGGAAGCGTGCCGCATTTGTGTCTGGTGACCAATCGCCACGCCCGCGCCGTTCCATCAGCTCGGCGATTTGCATTTTGACCCCAAAAAGTGCCCGTCCGAGTCGCTCAACGGTCACTGGGTCAGGGGCAATGCCGTGAAGAGCAAGCACCGCTGTCGCGTTACGTTTGTCGGAGGCCGTGAGGGAAATCGAGACGCTTCCGTCTGGTGTCTCGCGGTCCACTTGGTCCCATAAATCTGAGCGTGTTTCCCCCCAAGGCCCGGGGTCGCCCGAGTTGCCTCCATAGCTTGCCTCGATAGCGACATATTCCGCCCCCGCGAGGGCGTAGATTTGTTGGTCTGTAAGCGTCGCGACGGCGCTTTCCTGCCCGCCATTAAGGCGTTCCTCCCACTTGGCTACCTTTTCAGCCCACCGTCGCAGCACGTCGGGGAGCCTGCTCTCCGCCAGTTTGCGGTCAGCGGTACCGGTTGTGATTTTGACGGTCTCCCCACGCTGGTCCGCCACTTCGCGATATCGCTTGGGTATGCGTTTGCGGAGCGTCCACACGCCAGTTCGGGGGTCTTGCCAGAGGCTTGCGAGTCGCATTGTTGTCACCCCTGGTGTCCCCCGATGTGTGCCCATCAGGCGTCGGGAAATGCTGAAATATCAGGGGTTTGAGGCCAGGGCAAGCAAGTTGCCAGAGGTGGTGCCGGGTGAGGGGATCGAACCCCCGGCCTTCGGTTTACAAAACCGCTGCACTACCGCTGTGCTAACCCGGCATATAGACACTTTATCAATGACTTAGAGGGCGGTGAAACGCTCTGGCGTCGTCGGCTGCGACCGGTGTCGCCCCCTAAGTCCAGGAAATGGCCGTTCGAAGTGCCGCGTCAATACGTTGCGCGGCGTTCTCCCGCAAGCCCGGAATCGCGTGCGAGCCGATGCCTGTCTCGTTCGCTCTCGTCCCATCGCGGCGCTGTTCGGCGACGATCCTGGGCTGCATGCCGGCGCGGGATGGGTACAGCGTGTGTGCCGTAAGCCTGAAAACCCGATCGGTTCGATGCCGGGCCGTTCGACCGGGCGCTGGGCGGTCCGGTTTGGCCACCTTCGGGAATGCGCTACAATCCCTGCCTCATCTTTCAGGAGCCAGTCATGGCGTTGCTCGTCGTCGATCTCGACAAACATATCGGCACCGCCCAGACGTGGCGCGACACGTTCGGCGAACAATTGCCCGATCGGGAAATTCGCATCTGGCCCGATACCGGCGATGTGGCGGATATCGAATATCTCGCGTTCATGCGTCCGGATTTCGATGCGCTTCCCGCCTTCCCGAACCTGAAAGCCATGTTCAGCCGTTCCGCCGGGGTCGAGGCGTTTGTCAATCATCCGAAGCTGCCGAAGGTTCCGCTCTGCAAGGTCGAACCGGCGGACGGCGACCCGATGATGACCGAATATGTCGTCATGCATGTGCTGCGTCTCCACCGCGATATGCCTGGTTATGCGGAAGCGCAGGCCAGGCGGGAGTGGCGGCGCACGACGATCGTTCGCCCCGAGCAGCGGCGAGTCGGATTTCTCGGCTTCGGCAAGATGGCGAAGGCGCCCGCGCTGGTGTTGAAGGCACTTGGTTTCGAGGTATCGGCCTGGGTTCGTAACCCCAGGGAGGAGCCGGGTATCTCGATATACAATGGTTTCGATCGACTGGAGCCATTCCTGCGGCAGACCGATATCGCGGTGTGCCTGCTGCCGCTTACAAAAGAAACCGAGGGCATATTTCGCGCGAGCACCTTCGCGATGATGCCGCGGGGGGCGATGCTGGTGAATGTCGGACGCGGAAAGCACGTGGTGGACGCGGATCTGATCGCCGCGCTCGACTCCGGTCAGTTGGCCCATGCCGCTTTGGACGCGCTGTGGCCCGAGCCTCTACCGCCGGACAGCCCGCTCTGGTCTCACCCCAAGGTCACCGTGATGCCGCATGTGGCGCGGCGGCCGACGGTCGCCCAACTCGTCACCGAAATTTCGGCGTGCATCCGAAGCATCGAGGCGGGAGGGCCGGCTTTGCAGGAAATCGATTTGACGATGGGGTACTGATGGCCCTTTCATCGAACGATGCGCTCCAGGCGCGATCGGACCATCCAGACTGACGAGAACCAAACAACAGAGAATAAGGAAGCGACCCATGCCATTTTTTCAAAGAGGCGACGTGCGTATTCATTACAAGGAGGAAGGAACCGGTTTTCCCCTTCTGGTGATCCCGGGCGGCGGCCTGAACTCGACGATCGAAGGGCTGAAGACGCATCCGTTCAATCCGTTCGACGAGTTCAAGGACGAGTTCCGCGTGATCTCGGCCGATCTGCGCAATGCGCCCTCCGGGCAATCGACCGGGCCGCTGGAGGTCGACCGGCCCTGGGATGCTTACACCGACGACCACATCGCCCTCATGGATCATCTGGGCTGCGGCCAGTTCATGGTGTTGGGCTTCTGCATCGGCGGACCGTTTATCTGGAATTTGGTGAAGCGCGTTCCCGAACGTCTCGCCGCCGCGGTGCCGGCGCAGCCCAGCGGCTACCGGCCGGAAATGCCGGGCATGTCCTACAACAACAACATGAAAGGCTGGGGGCCGGAACTATGCGCCCGCCGGCCCGAGATCGCGATGGAAACGGTCGATAAGTTCCTGACCAACATGTACACGGGGCCACGGGCCGATTTCGTGTATTCCGTGACCCGCGATGTCGTGCGGAACTGCCAGACGCCGATCCTGGTTTTGCCGGACGATGTTCCGGCGCATCCATTGGCCGTCGCGATGGAAACCGTGCGCCTCGCGCCCAACGCGCAGGTCAGCCTTTATCCATGGAAGGACACACCCGACAAAATACCGTTCGCGGTGCGTCATGTCTGGACATTTCTGCGCGCGCATCGGCCCGCCGCGACGGCGTGACGAACGCCGGTTGAACGCCGTGTCCTCTGGTGTTTTCCGTCCGCGCCGCGTTCAATGGCGCGGCGTGGAGAAACACCAGGGGATCGAGATGGCCGACGACGCGGATACGTACGACTACATTGTCACCGGAGCGGGTTCGGCCGGCTGCGCCGTCGCCGGGCGGCTGAGCGAGTCCGGCCGGTTCCGTGTCCTTTTGCTGGAAGCCGGTCCGCGCGATACCAATCCGTGGATCCATATCCCACTGGGCTACACGAAGAACTACACGAACCCCAAAGTAAACTGGATGTTCGAATCGGAGCCGGAACCCAATCTCAACAACCGCACGCTGTATCAGCCTCGCGGTAAGGTGCTTGGCGGAACGTCGTCGATCAATGGCACCGTCTATATGCGCGGGACCCCCGCCGATTACGACGACTGGCGCCAGCGCGGTTGCGAAGGCTGGGACTGGGACAATGTTCTGCCGTTTTTCAAGAAGGCGCAAAATCAGGAACGTGGCGCCAGCGAACTGCATGGGTCCGGCGGTCCGTTGCATGTCACCGACGTGCCGCATGAATGGCCGCTGGCGAAAGCCTGTGTGGACGCCGCCATGGAGACGGGCATTCCGTACAATCCCGATTTCAATGGCCCAAAGCAGGAAGGTACCGGATTTTACCAGTTCACGGTGAACAACCGGCGGCGCTGGAGTTCGGCCCGCGCCTATCTGGGCCCGGCGAAATCGCGCGCCAATCTGATCGTCTCGACCGAATCGCACGCCCAGAAAATCGTCTTCGAGGGCACGCGAGCCGTCGGGGTCGAATACCTCACGCCACAGGGGCGCCGTACCGCGCGCGCCGCGCAGGAGATTGTTGTGTCCGGCGGGGCCTTCGGTTCGCCGCAATTGTTGCAACTCTCCGGTGTCGGTCCGGCGGACCTGCTGCGCGGCCTGGGGATCGAGGTGGTGTGCGATATCGCCGGGGTCGGGGCGAATCTGCAGGATCATTTCAACAGTTATCTGTCCTATCGCGTGAACCAGCCGATCACCCTGAACGACATCGGCAACAGCACGACGCGTCAGATTCTCGCGGGCATACGCTATGTCTTTACCCGCACCGGCCCTTTGACCGGCACCGGCATTTACGCCGGTGCTTTCGTCCGGTCCGATCCGCGGCTGGAAAACCCGGATTTGCAAATCAACATGTCGATGTGGAGCACGGAATCGCGCACGCGCGACGGCATCGTGCCGCATCCGTTTCCCGCGTTCACGCTCAGCCCCGTGCATCTGCGTCCGGAAGGCCGGGGATTTGTTCGCATCAAAACGCCAAACGCGGCCGATCAGCCGGCGATTCGTTTCGATCAATTGCGCACCGAATACGATAAGTCCGCCATTCTTTACGGGCTGCATCTGTGCCGCCAGATCGCGGCGCAACCGGCGCTGAAACCCTATGTGGTCGAGGAAATCCTTCCGGGTCCGGCGGTGCAATCGGACGCGGACTGGCTGGAAGATACTCGCCAGCGCGGGGTGGCGAATTTTCATCCGGTCGGCACCTGCCGCATGGGCCATGGCATGGACGCGGTGGTGGACCCGCGTTTGCGTGTGCATGGTATCGCGGGTCTGCGCGTGGCCGATGCCTCGATCATGCCCAGCATCGTCGCGGGGAACACCAACGCGCCCTCCATCATGATCGGGGAGAAGTGCGCGGCGATGATCCTCGAGGACGCCGCGTGAGGGGGCGGTAACCGCCCGCGAGCGGGACGTCCGGGAGGTGGGAACGCCGCCGACTGTCTTGCTCGTCCTCTCCGCTTCGCAAGCGCGGCGGATCGCGGTATGGCGCACTCAGGACGAAGTATTCAGCACACTGGCAAACGGGGCACGGACGCATGCGCGGCGCGAACACCTATCTCGGGTCAATCGGAACGACCATTTTCACGGTCATGTCGGCGCTCGCGACCGAACATAAATCCATCAATCTGGGCCAGGGTTTCCCAGATACCGATGGCCCCGACGATGTCGTTCAGGCCGCGGCCGACGCGCTGAAGGACGGCCGCAATCAATACCCCCCCATGCCCGGCGTGCCGGAACTCCGCCAGGCCGTCGCCAACGCCAATAAGCGGTTTTATGGCCTGGATATCGATTGGGCGACGGAGGTCACGGTCACCTCGGGCGCGACGGAGGCGATCACCGCCTGTCTGATGGCGGTTCTCGATCCAGGCGACGAGGTGGTTCTGATTGAGCCGCTCTACGATACCTATGTCCCCGTCGTGCGGATGCTCGGCGCCATCCCGAGAATTGTCCGCCTCGCGCCGCCGAACTGGGAATTGCCGCGCGAGCAAATCGCCGCCGCGTTTGGTCCCAAAACCAAGGCGATCCTGTTCAATACCCCGATGAATCCGTGCGGCAAGGTGTTCACGCTGGAGGAACTCACGTTCCTCTCGGAACTGATTCTGAAGCACGACACCTATGCCATTTGCGACGAGGTCTACGAACATCTGATATTCGATGGGATGAAACACATCCCGTTGATGACCTTGCCGGGGATGCGCGATCGTTCCATGCGGATTGGCAGCGCGGGGAAGACATTCTCGCTGACCGGCTGGAAGATCGGTTACATCACCGCGGCCGCTAATCTGACGCCGTTGGTGCAAAAGGCGCACCAGAACCTGACTTTCACCACCGCGCCCAACCTGCAACGCGGCGTGGCCGTGGGGCTGGCGAAGGACGATGCCTATTTCGCCTCTTTGTCCACCGATCTTCAGGCGCGGCGCGATCGGCTCGCCGCGGGTTTGGCCGAGATCGGGTTCGGGGTGCTGCCGACGCATGGGTCGTATTTCATCACCACCGACTTCGCGCCGCTGGCCGCGCGGGTCGGCTTTAACGGCGACGATGTCGCCTTTTGCCGCCACATCACGGAGTACGCTGGGGTGACGGCGATCCCTGTCTCCGCCTTTTACGACGAGCCCGGCGCGCCCAAACATTACGCCCGCTTCGCGTTCTGTAAGCGGCCGGAAGTGTTGGACGAGGCCCTGGCGCGGCTGAAAAAGCACTTCGCGGTGCGCTGACGCCGCGCGGCCAGCGCGGTGGCAATTTCGATCTCTATGCAATTTTAGATTGCATTTTTTCGTATTTTACACGATATGAGGGTTCCGTCTTAACGCGATAATATCATCGCGTGTATTTTTGCAAAACGCGCCCAGGTTCAAGCTCCAGACGAGTGAGAGCGCCCGGCCGATGCCGATTGCAAAATGGGTTTCACCGCGTCATGCCCCACGACGGCCACTCGCATCGCGTGCGGCATGAGGCTTGTTCACGTCTTCGTGCGTGCTTTGTGCCGCTGGGTGTGGATCAAGGTCCCACTGCACGTGAAGATCGCGACGTTTACCGGCATTGGGGTTTGCACCGGCGGCCCCCTGTTGTTTCACACCGGGGCGAAGCTGACCGACGCGCCGATTGCGATGGCGATCTCCGGTATGGGGAATATCGCGGACGACCCGCGAGACGCATCGCCGTTATCCGGGGGCGACGCCATCGACGGCCACATGCCGGTCGCGGAGGACGCGTCTCCGCAAACGGCGACACCCGCCACGGGGGGCTCGTATCTGTTGTTCCCGGAGGGGCCGCGCGCGGCGTCGCGAAGCGCGCTGTTGGCGCCGTTGCTGTCCGCTACTCTGGATCCCATTCTGGACCCGATCCTGGAACCGCCCGCGGATGGCGATCCGGCGGATCCCGGCGATCCGGCTGGTCCAGGCCCGCGGCGCCGTGTGGCCGTGCTTCAGGTCGACGCGGCCAGCCAGGCCGCCGACATTCCAGAGCCCGGCAGCGCGATGTTGCTGCTGCCGGGCCTGTTCGGCCTTTTTCTCGCCGTGCATGGCAAAACAAAACGCGCGGCGAGGGGCGGGTGAAACCAACCGGCGTCCCGGCGGCCGCACCGGCCAAGGCGCCAGCCGCCCGGCGAGACGTCCGGCTCCGATATCGTGGGAAAAGAGGCGTTTCATAGCGCCGTGGGGTAATCCGCCGTTGACGAACCCCGCCTCCTGGGATTACACCGCGCCCCCTGGATGGCGGGCGTAGCTCAGTTGGTTAGAGCGCCAGTTTGTGGTACTGGATGTCGTGGGTTCGATTCCCATCGCTCGCCCCAGGTCTTTCCCTTTCCGGTCGATTTCGCTGCCAAAAGGCGGTTCGCATGGACATCGCGTTGCCGGATACCGTCTCGCCCGCGCTTCTAACCGAAGCACGTGGCGCCGTGGACGCCCTGGATGTCCTGGCGGCGGCCAATGCCCTTCCGGATGGTCTGGACCCCGCCCAGACCCGCGCGTTGGTCGCGGTCATGCGCGCGGTGATGGATGCCGCTGCGGAGGACCAGACCGACCTGAGCCCGTCGGAGGTCGCGCGGCGGCTCCGCATGGCGCGGCCCACGGTGATGCGTCTGATCGCCCGGGGCGAGTTGTTGTCGCGCAAGGACGGCGGTCATTACGTGGTGTCCCCGCGCGACCTTCGCGCGTTCCGGACTCGCCTGACCGCGATCAGGCGCGACGCGTTGGGCGGCCTGACCGCGATGGCGGAAGAATACGGGTTCTGAAAAGCGGCGGTCAGGGCAATCCCGTGCCCGGCACCGCCACACGGACAAATTCGATCTTTCCGTCTGTTTTTCCGGCGCGATCCGGCCCGCTGCCCGGCGCCGTGCACACGAACAATGTCCGGCGATCCTCCCCGCCCAGCATGCACGCATACGCGTTCCGTCCGAGAACCGGGATGGTGTCGGAAATGGCGCCGCCCCGGAGGACCCGGACCACGCGGTTGCCGCGGGGGTCGGCGACCCAGATCCCGCCTTCCGCGTCGAGGCAGATGCCATCGGGAAACAGATTGTCCGCCGCGGCAAACACACGGCGGTTTGACAGGCCGCCATCGGGCGCGATGTCGAATTCGGTGAGGCGGTTGCCCATGGTTTCGCCGACGATCAGACTCTGGCCGTCCGGCGTTATGACCATGCCGTTTGGGAACCGCATATCCTCCGCCACGACCGAGACCGTGCCGTCGGGATCGACCCGCGCCAGCTTCGCCGGTTTGGCGTCCTCTCCCTTATAACGTTCGTAACCGAAGTTTCCGACATAGGCACGGCCAAGGGAATCCACGGTCATGTCGTTACAGGGACCGCCCGCGATGGCCGACAGATCGGCATGGACCGTCAGCCCATGGTTCCCCATCCGCAGCAGTTTCCGGTCGTGCATCGACACAACGAGCAAGGACCCATCGGGCATCCAGCCAAGCCCGGAGGGGCATTGCGGCACCGTCGCCAGGGTTTCCGCCTGTCCGTCCTGGCCAACGGCGACGACCCGGTAATTGTGGAAATCCGAAAACCAAAGCCGCCCGTCGTGCCAGCGCGGCCCTTCGGGAAATGTCAGACCGTCAAGTAGCGTTTCCATCTCGTCCGCTCCCGATTTTCAGGATTTTTCGCCAGGATCCAGGCTGACACCAGTCAGGTTTTCGTAAACCTTCACCACCGCCGAGCCTTCCTGTTTGTTCAATCCCGCCGCCCGCGCCATTTGATAGACCTGCTGGGACACGTTCGCGAGCAGCACGGGCACGCCCAGTTGCTTGGCGAAGGCCGTTTCCAGTTCCTGGTCTTTATACGAGATATCGACGGTTCCCGAAGGGCTGAAATCTCGGCTGAGCATGCGGCCGCCGCGCATCCGCAGCGCGAAGGAATCGCCCGAACTGACCTTCAACATCTCGAACAATTGCTGAAGATCGAGGCCCGCTTTCGCGCCCATCACCAGCCCTTCGGCGACCGCGACCGTGGTGACCTGCAACAACATGTTGTTGATCAGCTTCATCGCGATTCCGTTGCCGAGCCCGCCGGCATGGAAAATATTGCCGCCCATGGCGTTGAACAGATCGAGGCATTTTTCATAAACCGCCTTGTCGCCGCCAACGATAATCGACAGCGATCCATCGGATGCGCCCTTGATTCCGCCGCTGACCGGCGCGTCGATCAGGGCGATGCCGTTTTCCGCGAGGCGGGCGGCGAGTTCGCGCAATTTGAACGGATCCACCGTGCTCATGCAGATCGCGATATGTCCGGCGCTCGCCCCGCGCGAGAATCCGGTCTCTCCGGCGATCACCGCTTCGGCCTGCGCGGTGGTTTCGACCATGCAGATGGAGCGGGTGGTTTCCTTGGCCACGGCGCTGGCCGAGGCGGCGACGTCCGCGCCGGCTTCCGCCAAGGCCTGGACCTTGCGCGGGTCGAGGTCGTGGACGACCAGTTTCACGCCCGCCTTAAGAAGATTGCGCGCCATCGGCCCGCCCATGTTGCCGAGCCCGACAAATCCGACTTTTTCCGACATCGAAGTTTCCTCGCCACGTTTCCCGGGGAACTGAACACCGGGTGGGCGCGCCGCGCAAACCCGTCAGGTGGTGGGCCAACGCTGAAGCGCGTCGATGCCGGCCTCCGTCAGCCGGTACAGGCCACGGTCTACCCGCTCGAACCACCCGTAAACATTCCGCAACAAGATACTGGCGGCGTCCGGCGCCCGCGCCTTTAAGTCCTTGGGCCGTGTCGGCGCGGATCGCATCGCCGCGGCACAGACCAGTGCCTGTTGCCGATAGACCGTCATGACGGGTTGGCGGGTCGAGCCTCCGGTCGCGGGATCGCCGATTCGTCCGCTGTGTTCGCGTATCAATTTTTTGCGTTTTTTGTCGTCGGGGCGGGGCTTGTAAGGCCCAGGCTCGGCGAGGATTTGGACCTGGCCGGTGGTGGTGGAGACGGCGAGAAGGCCAACGCCCAAAAGGCGGCATAATCGGACGGCGCGGCGGTCTGTATCGCGTCCTTTTCGGGTTTGACGCACGGCGAGCCAAACCTCGTCCGCCGCGCGCATCCGGTCCACGCCTTGCAGGAGCAGTTCGAGGTTGAAGGTCATTTTCAGTTCGCCGATGACCAGCCGACGCGGTTCTTCATCGCGTATCGCCACTAGGTCGCAGCCATGTATTTCGCCTTTGACCGCGAACCCCTGGGCTTCCAGAAAGGCCTTCACGGGCGCGTAGAGCGATGTTTCAGGTTCGCGCGCGTGTTTCGCCATCGTGGGCCGCTTTTGGCTACATCTGTTCGCTTTGCATGAATTCGATCACCTCGCCGTTCGGTCCCACGACGAAGGCGATTCTGACCTCCACGAGCGGTTCTTCGCTGAGGCGGCGGGAAATCGGTTCGACGCGCGAGACCGCGCCGGCGGCCAAAGCCTGGGCGTAGGACGCGTCGGTGTCAACTACTTTCAGGCAGAAGTGCAGCAATGCGCCTTCCGTGCGGTCTTCCCAGCGGAACCGGCGGCGTCCTTCCGCCTGGACGGTGGAGTTCTGACCGAAGATTTCCACGAACCGGCCGTCGCCCGCGTCGAGAAACGCCGCGCGATCGATCCGGCCGGGGACCGAGAACGGGAAGTGCACCCGAAACCCCAGGCCTTCCGTGTAGAACTTAATCGTTTCGTCGAAATCCACCGCGCGAATCGCGACATGGTGGAAGCCGGGCGTGGATCCAAGGCTTTGCATGCGGTCTTCTTTCAGGGGCTGACGTGGCCGATGAATTTTTCCGGCGGGCGAGTGCCCCATTGGGAGCGCAGCCCTTCCTCGGCGGAAACCAGATTCCCACCGTTATGCACGTTCAGCCGGTCGGTGTCAGCCCAGTGCTCGTGCACCCGTCCCCAGGGATCGGCCCAATAGTCGTAGACCTGGCTGCCAAGGAGGTGACGGCCGATGCCCCACATGTGGTCGTATTTGCCAAGCCCGTTCAGATATTCGTGACCCATGAAGACATCGTCGATGTCCTGAACCTCGAACGAAAAATGGTTCAGTCCGGCGCGTTCGTTGCGCATGCAGAAAAACGCGTGATGGTCGACGTAATCGTCGCCCGCGTCGATGCGGCTGAACTGACCGATCAGGTTTTCTTTTTCGCCGGCGTAAACGTCGTCGGAGCAGACGAGGCCGAGCGTTTCGCGGAACCAGCGGACGGTTTCCTGGTTTTTCGGCGAGCCGAGCACCGCGTGACCTATGCGTTTGACGGATGACGGACCGGGGGGAAAGCGGATGACTTCGCCCGCGCGGTTCAGTGGCGCGGCGCCGGAGTTGATGGCCTGGCGCGCGACGCGGATGGGTGTCTGGGTTTCGATCCCATGCACGATTTCGATCGTGTAGCCGTTTGGCTCTTTGATCCGCACGCGTTTGCCGCCGCCGGGTTCGTCGATGTTTTCGACACCGGAGGCACCGGGGGCCTTGGCGATGGATTTCAGGTCGTCCTCGCTGGCGACGGACCAGGCGAAACCGATGAAGCCGGCGTCGCCTTTTTCGGTGACGTGGATGTGGTGCGCGGGATCGGTGCCGCGCATGTACAGCGCGTTCGCGGTCCGCGCGGCGCGGGTCATGCCGAAGGCGGTCAGGAATTCTTCCTCGGCGTCCAGGTCTGGCGAGCGGAGACGCCCGTAAGCGAGGTCGCGTACCTTTATGACCGGCATGGTTTCACTCCCACGATGATGTGTGTGGGACGCTATCGCCAGGGCGGCGGACGAACAAGTCCGCGCGCTGGCGATAGCGTCTGGTCAGGCCGCGTCTTCGCGCCGGTCCCGTACGCGGACGTAGGCGACCTTCACATGTTCCTCGCAGTAGGGCCGTCCTGGTTCGGACACCGAGTCGCAGAAGCGGAAATCCCGGGTACCCGGTTCTCCGATCGGCCAGCAACAAGTGACGACCCGGCCGTAGGATCGGGGCGCGGTGGCCATGGGGCGCGGCGCGGGGACAGTGCGTACCGGGCTCAGGACCGGGCGTGGCGGCGGTGGTGGTACGGCCACAGGCCGTGAAATGGTGGGCACCGGGGTTGGAGCCGGAGTCGACTCGACGGCCGGAGTCGCGACGGGGGCCGGTTCGACGGCCGCTATCGCGAAAGGCGCGGGCTCCTGGGCTGTCCGCGCGACCGGCACCGCCTCGACGGGTGCCAATTCGATGGTTGCCAGCTCCGCTGGGGCGGGCACCAAGGCCGCCGGCAGAGCCTGTATCATCGCGACAGGTGCCATCGCGACAGGCGCGATGGGTTCCGGAAGTGGCTCGGGCAGAGCCTCGATCCGCGGCGCGACGGCCACGGGGGCGTCGATCGCGATCTCCGGCGGCGGCAACGAGGCGATAAAGGCTGGCTCAGGCTCCCCGTTCGCGCTGGGCAATGGCGGCAAAGTCGGCCCGTCGAGCCGTCGAACCACCGCGCGGCGCGGCGGGGCGGCGTCTGGGTCGCGCCGGATTGGCGACGGGCGCGCGGGCAAATCAAGCCTGTGCGCTTTCCCGACGATGGCATTCTTCGTCACACCCAGCCGGCGCCCAATCTCGGCGGTGGACAATCCCTCCGCCCAAAGACCGCGCAACTGGTCGATAACCTCGTCGCTCCACTCCATCTTGTGACCCTTTCCGATCGCAACACAAGATACAGTATAGCGCTCGGGCGTCGGCCTCAATGGGAGAATGGGCCGGTTCCACAAAAAGTTGTGGACAACCGAGTCCCTCCCCACAAAATCTGGGGGAGGGGGCTTCCTTGCCCGAGTGTCAGAAAAGCAGCCCTTTCTTGAGCATGCCGTGCACGCCCTTTTCGCCGTTGACGGTTTGGGTGACGTGGAAATCCACCGCCAGGGAGCAGAACTGGTATGCCTGCTCGCGCGACAGGTTCGACCGTCCCGCGATGAAGGCGATCATCTGGCGCAGTGCCTGCTTCATGGCGACGTCCAGATCTTCGTTCATGCCCATGGAGATGAAGTGCGTCGGCGTTTCCGCGCGCGGATGTGCCAACAGCGGCTCCGCGCCGGTCTTTTTGTGCAAGACCAGGGTGAAGGTGCCGGTCAGGCAAATTTCCAGGGCATTGATGCAGACTTCGCCGTCGCCTTGCACGCCGTGACCGTCGCCGGCGGAGAACAGCGCGCCGGGGGCCCAGACCGGCAGGAACAGGGTGGAGCCCTGCACCAGCTCTTTATTGTCCAGGTTGCCGCCGTGCTCGCGGGGCTGGATCGTGGAGATCGTCCCGTAGCGCGGTTGCGGGGCCACGCCCATGACGCCGAAGAAGGGCGCGAGAGTTAGTTCCGTGCCCCAGGGCAGCCGGCAGGTGCCTTTGGCGCGATCCACGGGAATGTGGCTCAAATAGCGGTCGGGGAAGTCTTCCGGGAGCGTGCCGGCCAAGGGGCGGAACCCGCAATAGCCCCAATCGTTGCCGATTTCGATTTTGTCGATGCGGACTTCCAGCATGTCGCCGGGTTCGGCGCCGGCGACTCCGACGGGTCCGGTCAGGATATGTCCGCCGGCGCGGTGGATATTGGACGCGTGGATCGCCGCCAAAGCGGGGGGGATCGTAAAGCCCGATCCCGGCGGCGGCATGACTTCCGGCGCACCGGAGACGCATTCCAGTGTGACGGTGTCACCGGAATTCACTGTGATCAGAGGGGGGTAGTTCGCGTCGAACGTGCCCCAGCGGGCGGTTGCCGGACCGGCTGACAGACGATGCGTGGCCATGTGTACCCCTCGTTCGCGGTTTATGCTGCAACAGCTAACCAGCATTTTCCGCGACGGGGTAGTGGTCTCCGGTCAGATTTTCGGATGTCAGGCGCGTTCTTTCGCGCCATCCCGCGCGGCGGCGGTTTTGCCGTCAGGGCCGGGGATCGAGCCCGCCGGTTTGGCCGCGGCGTCCTCCATCGAGGCATCGTCGGGTTCGGCCATGTTCTTTTTGAAGGATTTGATCCCTTTGGCGAAATCGCCCATCAGACTGCTGACTTTTCCACCGCCGAACAGCAGCAGAACCACCAGAAGCACGACGGCCCAGTGCCAAATGCTGAAACTGCCCATGAGTCCTCCATCGTGCCCGTGCGTCCGGGTCTGGCCGCGCCAGCCGGGTGCCCGGTAAATGGCGCGCCCGGCGCCGGGATGCAAGCGGGCATCCGCGGAAGCGTGGATGACACGTTAATATTTTGGCTGTCGCGCGACGATTCGTTGCCGTGGGCTCGCCAAGCGGATAACGTCCGCGCGCGGTCCCATCCCGGCCAAGACAACGATGCCGGGAATACCGCGGAGGGAGGGCGTCGCGGTACGGATTTCGCCGTCGCGCCCCTGTGCAACAGGGTGGTCTGGCTGGGGTTCCGAAAGGGCCGCCCGCGACCGGAAAGGCGACACGACGATGCCCACTGGCACCGTGAAATGGTTCAACGCGACCAAAGGTTATGGTTTCATCGGTCCGGACAGCGGCGGTAAGGACATTTTTGTCCATATCAGCGCCGTGCAGAAGGCGGGGATGCGGACCCTGAACGAGGGGCAGAAATTGTCCTTCGAGATCGAACAGCAACCCAATGGCCGCGCGGCGGCGATCGATCTTGGGGAGTCCGGTTGATACGCCGGGCTCATTCGCGCGTGGATGGGTTTGCCTGGGGCGACCCCGCGCACGGCGCGGGCGATCGCCGGGGCTTGCGCGACGGGTAAGGGTCCTCTAGGCAAAGGTTGAATTCGGGATGGGCCGCGATGAGTCATACCCTGGAAGAGCGCGCTCGTTCGCGGCGCATGCCAGGCGCCACACCTGAGGTTGCCTTGGATGCGGCGGCGATTCGCGATGCATACCGGCGATGGTCGGGTTTTTACGATGTCGTTTTCGGCGGCGTTTCCTCCGCGGGGCGTAAGCGAGCGGCTGACCTGGTGAATCGGTTGCCGGGCCGGATCGTCCTGGAGGTTGGGGTCGGTACCGGCCTCGCGTTGCCGCGTTACGCGCCGGACAAGCGGATCACCGGGATCGATCTCTCCACGGAGATGCTGGCGTTGGCTCGCCGCCGGGTCGAAGAACTCGATCTGCGCAATGTCGATGGCCTCCTGGAGATGGATGCGGAGGCGACGGAGTTCGCGGATGGCCAGTTCGATACGGCGGTCGCGATGTTCGTGGCGTCTGTCGTGCCGAATCCTCGCCAGTTGCTGACGGAATTGCGCCGGGTCGTGAAACCGGGCGGCGATATTCTGTTCGTCAACCATTTCGCGGCCCAGGGCGGGCCGCGCTGGTGGGTGGAACGGGCGATGGCGCCGATGTCGCGGAGGCTTGGATGGCATCCCGATTTCGCGATCGAGGCCTTGTTCGACGCGGCGGAGATCGCCGGGATCGAAACCAGCCCGGTCCCGCCGTTCGGCATTTTCACGTTGGTGCGGCTGCGCAACTGAAGCGGCGCGGCAAGGTGTTTGTAACCAGTGCCCGGCCAATGTGTCGGTATCCTTTACGGCCCACACCCAAGGGTGGATGCGTGGGCCATGAAATCAACGGCTTACGGCGCGGCATGGAAATTGCTACGCTGATCAAGGCAAGCCTGATCGCGGATTTGGCGATATTGACGGAGCGATTGCGATGACACGAATTGGCATGACGGCCTTGGCGCTGCTGGGCGCGATGAGCTTCGCGACCGCCGCGAACGCGACGATTTTTCACCTGAATCGGTCGGTCGGCGGCGGCACCGTTGTCGGGACCATCACCACCAATGGGACAACGGGCCCGCTCGCGACCGCTGATATCATCGATTGGGATCTGGTCCTGAGCGCGGGTATCGATTTCGCGGTACTAGAGAGCGGATCGTCCTCGGTTCTGATCGTGGGAAACGGCCTGACGGCCACGGTCGATACGCTGACCTTCAACTTCGCCAGCACCAGCAGCTACGTGTTGTTTCAATCTCCGAACATTGGATCGGGCGAGACCTGGTACAGTATGGAGGGCATCGGTTTCTACGCCACGGCCCTTGGAATGCTCAATGCCAGCCTGGGCGTTGAGTCGGTGCTGCTCGGTACGTACGATCCGAACCCGGTGCTCAGCGGCCCGAGCGGCGTCGCGACATTCACATCGTCGCAGGACATCGCGATGCCGGAACCGGCCACTCTCTCCCTGCTTGGTTTCGGTCTGGCCGGTCTCGGTCTGGCGCGGCGTCGTAAGAGCTGAAGCGGCGCCGGATTATCCGGCACCACGCCCGCGTAGTAACTGCCCTCCGGTCTCGCCCGTCGCCACACCGTTTTCGAAAGCCAGCGCGCCATTGACGATGGTCGCGGCGATGCCCTCGGCCTTCTGCAACAGCCGCCGCGCGCCACCCGGAAGATCCGACTCGACGGTCGGCATCGACGGCTGAACCGTGTCCTCGTCGAACAGCACCAGGTCCGCCGCGAATCCCGACCGCACCAGACCACGGTCGTTCAACTCCCAGGCGGCGGCGTTGTCGAAGGTCAGTTTCCTGACCGCCTGTTCCAGCGTGAACGCCTGCTTCGCCCGCACCCAATAGCTCAACATGTGCGTCTGCAACGACGAGCCCATTTCCTGGCAAACATGCGCGCCCGAGTCGGAGAAGGTCGTCAGGCACCAGGGATGACGCATCATGTCCAGCACCTCGGCCGGCGCCTCGTTGACCAGGGGCTGGACGAAGACCTGATTTTCGTTCGCCAGCATCAGATCGATCATGGTCTCGACCGGGTGCTTGCCGGAGGTGGCGGACAGAGAGGCGACCGTCGGGTCCTCCCAGGCCACATCCTTCATGGCGTAGAGGTTGGAATAGTCGGGTTTGCGCGGGTCGGTCGTCGCCGCGCCGCCACCCTGAAACACGTTGTCGCGTGGCTTCATCCGGGCCTCGTCGGCGACCAGGCGGGCGCGGACGGCCGGGTCGGACAGCCGCCGCTTTTGTTCGGCCAGCGGCAGCGCCCGCAATTCCTTCCACGCGGGGAGGACGTCGAACGGAAGATACGACTTCAGCGAGAAAATCGCGTTGATCGATTTCGTCGTCGTTTGCCCGTACATGCGAGCGCCCGCCGCGACGCTCTCATCCAGATAGTCGAGCTGGTACCGGTAGGAATTCGGCGACTCCCCCTGCCGGGTCGAAATCGTCCCGAACATCGTCGGACGCCCGCTCTCCAGTGCCACCTGACGCAACCGCTCCAGAAACACGCGTTGCGACGGCCCGCTCGAAACATCGGGCCCGATCTGAAAAATACCCGCGTTCAGCTCCGCCATCGCGCCCACCAGCGCATCGATCTCCCGCCATTCCGCGATCCGGCTGGCGACCGGCGTGTCGTCCGGCGTCACATGCGTCCCCGCGCGAGAGCTGGAAAACCCCATCGCGCCCGCCCGCATCGCCTCCTTCACCATCGCGGCCATCCGCGCGATGTCTTCGTCCGTCGCCACCTCCGATAACGCCCGCTCGCCCATCGCGTACATTCGCATCGCCGAGTGGCCGATATACGACCCGTAATTCAAGGCTTTCGGCAGACGATCGACGGTCGACAAATATTCCGGGAACGTCTCCCAGTTCCAATCGATGCCGGTCAGCATCGATTCCAGCGGAATATCCTCCACCGCGCTGAGGCAGCGCGCGAACCATTCCCGCTTATCCGGCGGGCAGGGTGCCAGGGCGAAGCCGCAATTCCCCATCACCACCGTCGTCACCCCATGCCAACAAGAGCACGACCCCCCAACATCCCAGTTCACCTGGGCATCCATATGCGTGTGCCCGTCAATGAACCCCGGCGCGACAATCAACCCGTCCGCATCGACAACCCGCGCCGCCTGGGCTCGAATACGCCCAATTTCGACAATCTTCCCACCGGAAATCCCGACATCCCCACGATACCGCCCCTGGCCCGAGCCATCGACAATCGTTCCGCCTTTGACGATCAGATCTAGAGTCATGATTTTTTCCCTTTGAATTCTGGCAGAATTTCCTTGCCGAAGATGCGCAATGCCTCCAACGACCCACCGACATCGATGAGCAGCATGTGTTCGACCCCCGCCGCTTCATAGACCTTCAGGCGTTTGATAAGCTCGTCCGGCGGCCCGATCAGAGCGTCCGATTCGGTCAACTTCCGCATCTTCTCCGCGTCGCCATGACCCTGGAAATGATTGCCCGGGATTGGCCCCGACGGCGGTAGCGACAAATCCTGCACATGCTGCAAGAACCGCCGCCGCAACTCCTGCTGCCGCGTCCGCTCCTCCGCCGTATAGGCCAGATGAAACGCGCGCGTGACGCCGACGGAAAACGGATCGTAAACCCGGCCCGCTTCCTCCGCCGCCTTTCGGAATGTCGCGACCTTGTGCCCGACGACCTCAGGCGAGCCATTCTGCGCCACCAGCATGTTCATCCCGGCCCGCGCCGTCTTGGTAATGGAGGCATCGCTGTTCGCGCCAATCCATAACGGCGGATGCGGCCGCTGCACCGGCGCGGGCTCGATCACGACATTGTCGTAATTCCAGTAGGTCCCATGGTGCGAAAATCGGCCCTTGGACGTCCACGCCTTCTGGATAAAATCCAGACACTCTTGGTAGCGCGCGTCCGCCTCCGCCATGTCCATGCAAAACCCGGCGAACTCGCTGTACCGATATCCGCGCCCGATCCCCAGATCGAGCCGGCCGCCCGACACCACATCCACGGTCGCCGCCTGTTCCACCAACAACGCGGGATTGTGCCAGGGCAGCACCATGACCGCGGTGCCCAGCCGCATGGTTCGGGTACGCCCCGCGAGATAGGACAGGAGATTGAGCGAGGCCGAGACCTGACCGAACCCGGTGAAATGATGCTCCACCAGGAACACGCTTTCAAAGCCCAGATCCTCGGCTTCCAGCACGTAGTCGATGAACTCGTGAATCTGCTGGCTGTCGCTGGGCTGATTGCCCATCGATGTCCGCGCGCCGCCGAAAAGTCCGAACTTCATGGTTGCCGTCTCCCGATCGCATGACGCGAGCCCGCCCATGCCTTTCCGGCAGGCTGTCACAGGCGGGCGCCGCCCTCAAGCGGCGGGTTTCCGTACCTAAGGACTTCGTGCCATGCTGCCGGGAACCAGACACAGGATCGATCATGGTTGCCCCCGTCTCCGACCGCATTCCCTTGCTGGACATCGGCTCTTATTTGGCTGGCGCGCCCGGCGCCCGCGCGGAGCTGGCCCAGGCGATCGATAAAACATGCCGCGACACGGGTTTTTTGGTGATCGCGAACCACGGCATCGACCCGGCTTTGGTGGACGGCGCGTTCGGCGCCGCCAACGCCTTCTTCGACCGGCCGATGGAGCGCAAACTCCAACTGAAAATCGGCGATCTGAACATCGGCTATTTGCCCTACGGCGCCCAGATCGTTCGCACCTCCAAAGTCCACGTCAACACACAGCCCAATCTCAGCGAGAGCTTTTATATCGTCCACGACCTGAGCCCGGACGATCCGCGCATCCTCGCCGGCGATCCCCTCTACGGCCTGAACAAGTGGCCGGAGGAAATGCCGGACTTCAAAGCCGCCACCATGGCCTATATCCGCGCCATGCGCCCGCTGGCGGAGAAAATGGTCTCCGTCATCGGCACCGCTCTGGGCGTGTCCGACGATTATTTCGTGGACGAGTTCAAGGACCCGACCACGACCTTGCGCCTGATCCGTTACCCCAGCCAGGCCAACGCCAACGATAACCAGTTCGGCTTCGCGCCCCATATCGACACGAATTTTCTGACGCTGCTCGCGCGTTCCGCCCTGCCGGGTCTGGAAGTGCGCACCCCCCAGGGCGAGTGGATCCGCCCTCCGCACGTCCCCAACACTTTCGTGGTTAACACCGGCGAGATGTTGGGCCGCTACTCCAACGACCGCTACATCGCCACGCCGCATCGCGTCGTCAACGACAGCAACACGCTTCGGCACGCGATCCCGTTCTTCTTTGGGCCCGGTCTGGAGGCCATTATCAAGCCGGTGGGCCCCTGCGTCACGCCGGACAATCCGGCGAAATACGAACCGCTGCTTTACGCCGATCACCGCCGCAAACTGAACCTCACGAATTTCGCCCATCGGCGCAAAGCGGCGGAGGCATCCTGAACCGAAGGCCAATCTTCTCCTCCGCCCCCGAAACACGCTAAACTCCCCCCAATCAGGAGGAGCGTCCCCCATGGAATTCGGCATCGGCATCGCCACGTCCGGCGAGTCCTGGAAACTCGCCAAACGCGCGGAGGAACTCGGCTTTACCCACGCGTGGTTTTACGACACGCAGATGGTCGCCGCCGACTGCTTCGTCGCGATGGGCGCCGCCGCCGCCCATACCAGCCGCATCCGTCTCGGTACCGGTGTCCTTGTCCCCTCCAATCGCCTCGCCGCCGTCACCGCCAATGCCTTCGCGACGCTGAACGCCATGGCGCCAGGACGGATCGATTTCGGCGTCGGCACCGGATTTTCGGCGCGGCGCGCGATGGGGATGGGCGGCGTCAAACTCGCCGACATGGAGGAGTATATCCGGGTCATCTACGGCCTGCTCAATGGCGAGACCCTGGAAACCGAAATCGAGGGCAAACAGCGGAAAATCCGCTTCCTCAATCCGGATGCGGGCCTGATCAACATAAAAGACCCGATCAAACTTCACGTCTCCGCCTACGGCCCGAAATCGCAAAAGATGGTGGCCAAGCTGGGCGCCGCCTGGAAATCCTTCGTCAGCGACGTCCCGGGCGCCCTGACCGCCATCGAAGGCATGCGCAAGGACTGGACCGATGCCGGCCGCGATGTCTCCGATCTCTACACCACCGTCTGGGCCTGCGGCTGCGTCCTCCAACCCGGCGAGTCCGCCGACAGTCCCCGCGCCATGGCACAGGCCGGCCCCCGCGCGGCGGTCCTGCTGCACAGGGCGGCCGACCTCGACATGACCGGCTGGAAAAACACCTCGCCCGTGCCAGACAGCGTGCAAAAGAACATCGACGGCTATTTGGAAACCGCCCGGAACTTCGAACCCGCCGACGCCCGCTACCTCATGAACCACCGCGGCCACTTCGTCTTCGTCAAACCCGAGGAACGGCCCTTCGTCGACGCCGAACTGATCCGCCGCACCACCTTCACCGCCACCGAGCAAGAACTGAAACAACGCATCGAGGCCATGCGCGACGCGGGCTGGAGCCAGTTCGTCATCCCCATCACCCCCGGCCAGGAAGACGCCATCGAAGACTGGGCGCGTGTCGCCAGGGCCTTCGCCCGATGAATTCCACCCGCACGGAATACAAAGCGCTTGGGTTGATTTGCGCCGCCCATTGGGTAAGCCATTTCCACTATCTCGTCCTCGTTCCGCTGTTTCCGATGCTGAAACAGACACTTGGCGTTGGTTATGTCGAACTCGCGCTGATCATCACGCTCTACAATATCACCTCCGGCGTGGTGCAAACGCCAATGGGCTATATCTCCGATCGTTTCGGCGCGCGGCGGACATTGATCGGCGGTCTGCTTCTGGGCGGTCTGACCTTTATTTCGATCGGCCTCTTCCCTGTTTACTACTGGATGCTCCCCGCCGCCGTGCTCCTGGGCATCGCCAACGCCGTCTACCATCCAGCGGATTATACCATTCTGGGCGCCGTCATCGATCCGCCCAGACTCGGCCGCGCCTTCTCGTTTCATACTTTCTCCGGCTTCCTTGGCTCCGCCATCGCGCCCGTGACCATGATCCTGATGGCGCAATCCATCGGCATGGGACCGGCGATCATGGTCGCCGGCGGCCTGGGGATCGTCTGCGCCGTGCCGCTGATGTTCGCGGGCTGGCTGGACGGCGCACAGGGACAACAGCCGAAAAAGGGCGAGGAAGCCCACATCCCCATGCGCAACCTGCTTACGCCCGCCATCCTCAGCCTGGTCGGGTTCTTCACGCTGCTCAGCCTCAGCAGCGGGGCGCTGACCAATTATTCCGCCGTCGCGCTGGTGTCGCTGTACGGTGTCAGCTTTTCCGCCGCCAACGCCGCGCTGACAGCCTATCTCTTCCTCACCGCCCTGGGCGTCCTCGCCGGCGGGTTCATCGCCGATGCCACCAAACGCCATGGCGACGTCGCCGCCGGAGGCTTTGGCGGCGCCGCGGTGCTGATCCTGGCGGTCGGGACGATCGATATGGGTCCGATCCTCATGACCCTGGCCATGGGCACGGCCGGGTTCCTGGCGGGCATGATCTCGCCATCGAGAGACATGCTGGTGCGCGCGGCGTCGCCGCCCGGCGCCTTTGGGCGGGTTTTCGGGATTGTCACCACCGGCTTCAACATCGGCGGCACGATCGGCCCGATGATCGGCGGCTGGATCATGGACCACAATTTGCCGCGCTGGGTGTTTTACACGTCGGTTTCGTTCATGGTTCTCACGTCGCTCATGGCCCTGGCCAGCGAGTGGCGGGCGCGGCGGACCCGGGCGATGGTGTCGGTGTAAGGCGAGCCGTAACAATACCCGAGGCGTTCGCCGGACACACCGCCACATGATCCGGCCACGGGCCGGGCAGCGCCTGCCTGAGGACAGGCTACGACGGACCATCCATGTCTCGTGGTGCCGGTCTCGACAAAGTCGTGGATGGCGCGCCTGCGCGCCCCATGAGGTGGCACGTCCGAGGGTGTGACGGTCAAAGGTTCCGTCAATTGATATAAGCCTCGGTCATAGCCCCAGAGCGTCTCTGATCCGCCCGTAAACGACGCGCGCCTGGACAGCGGATTTCCACAGGCCGTGCAACGGTATTCCGCGAAATTCCGTGACCGGCAATGGGAGTTCCTCGGAGGGGCCGCCCACGATACGGCGCGCCAGTTCGGGGCCCATCGCGGTGCTCAGCGCCACGCCGCGGCCGTTATAGCCAAGGCAGACCAGCACCGTTTCGTCGGGCGCGTGGACGTGCGGATAATGGTCGGCGGTGACGGCCAGTTGGCCGCTCCAGGCCCAGGGCCAGGTCACGCCTCGGAGAGTTGGCCAAAGGCGGATGGCGTAGTCGATAAGGTATTGGAGTTGTTCGGGCCGGTCTATCTCCCGCTGCACGCTGCGCCCGCCCATCAGGATCCGGCCGTCGCGGTTTTTCCGGTAATAGACGGTGATGTCGCCCATTTCGTACAATGACGATCTACTGGGCATGACATCGTCCGGCACCGGTTCGCTCGCCGCGATGGCGGAGAACACGGGCACGAGGCTCCGGCGCAATCCGGGCCAGAGATCGTCCGTGTAACCATTCGTGGCCAGAACGATTTTCTCGGCGCGCAGGGTGCCCGTGGGGGTTTCCAGGCGCCATTGACCGCCGTCCTTGCTCAGCCGAGACACCGGCGTGTCGCCATGCACCGCCGCGCCCGCGTCGATCGCCGCCGCCGCCAGCCCCCGCGCGAACCCCAGCGGATTTAACTGCCCGCCGCGCCGGTCGATCATACCGCCGAGATAGCGGTCCGTGCCGGTCAGGCCCGCCATCGTTTCGCGGTCGACGATCTCCACGTCCGGGCATCGGCGCGCCCATTCCGCCGCCGTGCGCGCCAGGCCCGCCAGAGTCCGCCGGTGGAAGGCGGCGCGGAGCGTGCCGGACTGGAGCGCCTCGCAGGCGATGCGGTGGCGGTCGATCAGGCCGAAGACGATATTCGGGGCATCGCCGGAAAATGTCACGGCCGCGGCGCCCAGATCGCGTTCCACCTGGTCCGGGTCGTGCTTCAGGCCGGGATTGACCTGCCCGCCGTTGCGTCCCGACGCGCCCCAGCCGGGTTCATGCGCCTCCAAAACCACGACATCGACGCCCTGTTCGGCGAGGCTCAGGGCCGTCGATAACCCGGTGAAGCCCGCGCCGACGATCGCCACGGACACGGTTCGGTCCCCGTCCAAAGGCGGTGTGGATGGGGCGGGCATCGCTGTCTCGGCATGGAGTGTTCGCGCGGGTATCATCGGCATAGAATGGCGCCATAAGCCGAAGGAAACCACCATGGCCCCCAATACGAAGCGAATCTTCTACACCAAATATCTGCCGTCGGCGGTCTACCCGACGGTGCTGGCGCCGCGGCCGGACGTGCAACTCGACAAGTTGGAAAACGACAGCCCCGACGAGGTCGCGACGCCGATCCTGAGCCAGGCGCATATTTATCAGATCGGCGCCTCGCGGCAGATCATCGCGCCGCATTTGCAGGTCAACGCGGCGTTGCTGGCGCGGACGCCGAATTTGATCGCCGCGTCGTCCAACGGCGCGGGTTACGATACCATCGACGTGGATGCGTGCACGGAGGCCGGGATCGCCGTCGTCAACCAGTCCGGCGGCAACAAGGAAGCGGTGGCCGAGCATGCGCTGGCCATGATGATGGCGCTGTCGAAAAGGATCGTGCAGGCCGACAAGCACGCGCGCACGGGCCAGGCGATCGACCGCAACACATATATAGGCCGCGAACTGAACGGCCGTGTGCTGGGCGTGATCGGCATCGGCAATGTCGGTGGCAATCTTACGCGAATGTGCAAGGCCGCATTCAACATGCGTGTCCTGGCCTTCGATCCGTTGCTCTCGGCGGAACAGGTCGCGGCCCGTGGCGCGGATAAGGTCGAACTCGACGACCTGCTCGCCCAGTCCGATTTCGTCTCGGTGCATTGTCCGCTGACGAAACAAAACCGCAAGATGATGAGCACGGCGCAATTCGAAAAAATGAAGCCGGAAGCCTATTTCATTACGACCGCGCGTGGGTTCATTCACGACGAGGCGGCGCTGGCGCAGGCGCTGGCCGACAAAAAAATCGCGGGCGCCGGACTGGATGTGTGGGAGGACGAGCCGCCGCCACACGATCACCCGCTGATGGCGTTCGACAATGTCATGGTCAGCCCGCACGTCGCGGGCTCCACCATCGAGGCGCGCGAAAACATGGGCCGGATCGCGGCGGAACAGGCGCTGGACATTCTGGACGGCAAGAAACCGCCGCGGCTGATTAACCCGGAGGTTTGGCCGGCGTATCGCGAGCGTTTCGCACGGATCATGGGGTTCGCGCCGGAGGCGTGATCGGGGCGGTCTTGTCGTAGTCACCCGACCGTTGCCATTCGGCCGGAGCTATCTCGGGTGTTACCTCCTCGGTTGTTGGCATCTCGGCTGTCGCGATATCGGGCGTTACCACCTCGATTGTCGCGATCTCGGATATTGCCTTCTCGTCATGGCCCGGCCTGTCTGGGCCACCGGGAACGGCACGCCATTCGGCCGAAGCGCGGCTGCCGAGGTGGTGCGGGCTCTGTCACGCGATGGTGTGCCGAGACCGGCGGCCCGGGCAGGCCGGGCCATGACATGGTGGCAATAACCGTCGCTCCGCCCTCCCTTCTACTGCTCCGCGCCGTTGCCCCGTCCCATTGACCTTACCCACAGGCCTTACGCCCCTCTCCAGCGCCCCACCGCTTCCTGTTTTCCCGATCTTGCGGCAATTTGGAAAAATGCACTTCGACCTCAGACTCTGGCGCCTCACCGCGGGTCTTCGCGATCGCATCGGTTGGGCCGTTTTTCTGGGCCTTGCCGCGCTTTGCGCCGGCATCGCCCGTTTCGCCTTTCTCGGCCGGTTTTTGGCCGGGGTGTTCCGAGGCGACTCATGGGCCGATTTGTGGCCATCGCTGGCGCTGGCGGCGGGGGCGATCCTGCTGCGGGCGGGGCTCGATCACGCCCGGACGATGATCGCGCACCGCACGGCGGCGCGGGTCCAGGAGGTTCTGCGCGAGCGTCTGTTCGATAAGATCCTCGCGCTGGGCCCCGCCTGGTTTGGCGCCGAGCGCACCGGCGGTGTCATGCTGTCGATGGTCGACGGGGTTGAGCAACTGCAAACCTTCTTCGGCCAGTATCTCCCCCAGGTCGTCATCGCCCTCTGCGCGCCATTGGCCATTTTCGCTTTCATCGCCTGGTGGGACCTGCCCGTCGCCGCCGTCATGTTGGCCGCCGCGCTCTTCACCCTGATTTTACCCGCGACCGTCCATCGCTGGACCAGCCGTGCCTCCCGCGCCCGCCAGACCGCCTTCAAATCCTTCGGCGAGGAATTTCTCGACGCCGTTCAGGGTTTGCCAACCCTGAAGGCCTTCGGTCAGAGCAAAGCGTATGGCGCCATGCTCGGCGCGAAAGCGCGTGCGTTATCGGATGCGACGTTCTGGGTTCTCGCGCTGAACGTGCTGACGCGCGGCATCACCGATCTCGGCACCGCGCTTGGCGCCGCCGCGGCGTTGTCGCTGGGCGCCTGGCGGGTCAGTCAGGGGCAGATGACGTTCGAGGCGTTGCTCATCGTCCTGATGGCCGGCACGGAAATCTTCCGGCCGCTGCGCGATCTCCGCTCCGTGCTTCATCAGGGCCTGAACGGCCAGTCCGCCGCCAATGGGATTGGCGCGCTGCTGGACGCCCAGGGGGCGGCACCGTCGCGGCCGCCGCATCCCGTACCCGTCTCGGGCCTGACGCCGGAGATCGTGTTCGACAACGTTGGCTTCGCCTATCCCGGCGGCCGCGCGCCGGCCCATAATGGCCTGTCCTTCGCCATTGGCGCGGGTGAGCGCGTCGGTGTTGTCGGCCCCAGCGGTTCGGGCAAATCGTCGATCGTGCGGCTTCTTCTGCGCCTGCACGATCCCCAATCCGGCGCCATTCGCATCGGCGGCCAGGATCTGAGGCAGTTCGATCCCGATGCCATCCGCGGCATGATCGCCGTCGTGTCGCAGGATACCTGGCTGTTTCACGGCACCGTGGAGGACAATCTGCGTCTGGGCCGCCCCGATGCCAGCGAGGCCGATGTCATCGCCGCCGCCCATGCCGCCAATGCCCATGAGTTCATCCTGAGTTTGCCGGAGGGCTATCGCACTCAGATCGGCGAGCGAGGCTCCCAGTTATCCGGCGGGCAGCGCCAGCGTCTGGCCATTGCCCGCGCGCTATTGCGGGACTCGCCCATTCTGATTTTGGATGAGGCCCTGTCCGCCGTCGACGCCGAAAACGAGGCCGCGATCCAGGAAGCCCTCGACCGGTTGATGACGGGCCGCACGACCCTGATTCTGGCGCATCGCCTGTCCAGCGTCATCGGCGCCGACCGCATCCTGGTCTTGGAGAACGGCGCCGTCACGCAGTCCGGTGCGCATGCGGTGTTGATTGGCCAGGACGGGCCCCACCGGCGGTTGATGGGGCCGCAGATGGCGGAGGCGCGCGATCCCGAACTGGTTCTCGTGCCGCCCGAACAGCGCGCGGCGGCGGAGGAAGCCGCCGGCGGCGCGGCCGTGACCAGCATTGCCGCCGACGCGCGTCAGGTCGGATGGCCGGAGACGATCCGGACTCTGCTTACGGTTGTCCGTCCCTACCGGGGACAGATGGCGGTGGTGATGGTTTGCGGCATTCTGCGGGTCATCGCCTATATCGGTGTCGGCGTCTTGGGCGCGCTGCTGTTGGGCGCGGTGCGGAATGGCGCGCCGACGTCAGGCCTGGTGACGGCGTTGCTGATCGTGGCGCCGCTGGCGGGCATTCTGCACTGGCTGGAATCCTGGATCGCGCATGCCATGGCCTATGCGCTGCTGGCGGAGATGCGGATCGACCTGTTCCGCAAGTTGGACGCCCTGGCGCCCGCGTATTTGTTGCGGCGGCGGTCTGGAGACTTGGTGGCGCTGGCGACGCAGGATGTGGAGACGGTGGAGTACTTCTTCGCTCACACCGTGGCGCCGGCGATTGTTGCTTTTCTGGTTCCGGCGGCGGTGACGGTGGCGCTGCTGGTGCTGGCCTGGCCGCTGGCCTTCGCGCTGGCGCCGTTTTTGTTTTACGCGGCGGCCTCGCCCATGCGGGGGCGGGCGCGGATCGACGGGCTGGGGTCGGCGGCGCGCGGGGCGTTGGGCGGGTTGGGTGCTTATGTGTCCGAGACCATTCAGGGCATGGGCGAGCTGGTCGCGTTCAACGCGGCGGGGCGGCGCCGGGACGGGTTCATGGCGGCGGTGCGGCGATATCAGGCGACGCGGCTGACTTTGCTCGCCGATCTGAGTTTTCAGACCAGCGCGTTGGAGGTCGCGACGGGATTGGGCGGGTTGGCTGTCGCGGCGGCGGGGGCGGTGCTGGTGCGGGACGGGACCATTCCGGCGGCGATGTTGCCTTTGCTGGTGCTGATCTCGGTGGCGGCGTTTTTGCCGGTGTCGGAAATCGCCCAGGTGGGAAGGCAGTTGGCGGATACGATCGCTTCGACGCGACGGTTGCATGTGGTGCATGCGGAACCCGAGGCGATTCGGGATGGCGCGTGGGAACCGGAGGCGCGGACGGGCGGGTCGTCGGTGGTGTTTCAGGATGTCACCTTCGCCTATCCGGGCCGGTCGCGTCCGGCCTTCTCCGAGGTCTCGTTCGAGATTCCGGCGGGTGCGACGGTGGCCTTGGTCGGGCCGTCCGGAGCGGGCAAAACGACGATCGCCAACCTGCTGCTCCGGTTCTGGGATCCTCAGTCAGGCCGGATTTTGTTGGATGGGGTCTCGCCGTCCGAGCTGACGTTGGATGGGCTGCGGGGCCGGATCGCGCTGGTGGCGCAGGACACGTATTTGTTCAACGACACGCTGGAGGCGAATGTGCGGCTGGCGCGGCCTGACGCGAGCCAGGACCAGGTGTCGCTGGCCCTCTCCCGGGCGGCGCTGGCGGAGTTTGTGGCTGGCTTACCGGAAGGCCTCGCGACGAGGGTTGGGGAGCGCGGGGTTCAACTCTCGGGCGGGCAGCGGCAACGGATCGCGATCGCGCGGGCGTTTTTGAAGGACGCGCCGTTGCTGGTGCTGGACGAGGCGACCTCACATCTGGACACGATCAGCGAACAGGCGGTGCGGTCGGCACTGGACCGGCTGATGGAGGACCGGACGACGATCGTGGTGGCGCATCGGCTGTCCACGATCCGGGCGGCGGATTTGATTCTGGTCCTGGATGGCGGGCGGCTGGCGGAGTCGGGGACGCATGCGGCGTTGATGGCGAAGGGTGGGGTTTACGCGCGGCTGGTGGATCGGCAGTTGGCTGCGGTGGGTTAGAGGGCCGGGGCGTTTACGACAACACCCAGGCCCCACCGCTCACCCCGCCTTCAACTGCCGCATCAGCGCCGCCCATTGGTCCAGCTTGGGCAGCGTCTCCTCCGCGCCGGCCGAGGGCAGGCTGACCACCACGCGCGAAACCCCCGCGTCCCGATAATACCGGAGACGGTCGATATCCGCCGGAATCCCGAACAAGGTCACCGGGATCGACGCCGGATCGCGCCCCGCCTCCCGCGCCATCTTGAAGAACTCCGGCAGGAACTGACCGACATCGCCATATTGCGGCCGCGACCCATGCGGCACCCAACCGTCGCCATAGGCGATCGCGCGCCGCGCGCCGTAGGGAAACGCGCCGCCGACGATCACCGGCGGATACGGTGTTTGCGTGGGTTTCGGCCAGGCGTGCATCGGTCCGAAATCGACCAGCGAGCCGTGATATTCCGCGACCTCCTGGGTCCAGATCGCTTTCATCGCCTCGACGCGTTCGCGGACCAGTTTCCAGCGGCCTTTGAAATCGGTGGTGCCGTGGTCCGCCATTTCCTCGGCGTTCCAGCCGCCGCCGATACCGAACAGGAAACGGCCTTTGGAGACATGGTCCAGCGAGGCCACCAGCTTCGCGGTCTGGATCGGGTCGCGCTGCACGACCAGGCAGACGCCGGTGCCAAGCTTGATGGTCTTCGTGGTCGCCGCCGCGAAGGACAGCGACACGAAGGGGTCCATGCATTCGGCGTAACGCTTCGGCAGTTCGCCGCCTTGCGGATAGGCCGAGGCGCGGGACACCGGGATATGCGAATGCTCGGGCGCCCAGACGGAGTCGAAGCCACGCTCCTCCAGCGCCCGCGCGAATTCGCCCGCGTCCATCGCGTAGTCGGTGAAAAACATCGCCCCACCGAATTCCATGACCGGTCCTCCCCCGTTGTGTCGCGCGGGAGCATAGCGCGAACCGGCCGCGGACGGAAAACCCTGGTTACCGGATCGTGGTCCGGGCTTGTGTCTGGGTGTTGGCGGCGAGGGGAATGCGCTCGCACATCGACATGGACTGGCCGGGCAACCGGGCGGCGGAACAGAGTTGCGTCACCGTGTTGGCGCCAGAAAGGGCCTGCGCCGCCATGGGGATCGCGGCCACGCAGCCGGTCAGGCTCATCAGTAACGGCGCGGCCGCGATGAGAAGAACAGGTTTGAAACGGATCATCTGTCGAGGTCCTGTACGCGAGGAAGATCGCTGCTCTGGCGGATTTTCCCCAGTACCGGTCCGGCGCTTTGGCCGCATGGGCAGACTGCGCCGGCGACAGTTAAGAAAGCGTAAACAGCGGAAAGATCATTCCACCCGGCGCGAGGCCCCGATTTCCGCCGCCCCCGCCGGGTCCTCCATGACCGCCAGGCGGCCGCCCGCGAGCAGGGCGAAGCGGCGCAGCAGCGCGGTCCGGCGTGCGGCGGGGAGTTTGTGTTCCGGTGCCTCCCGCAACAATTCGGCGCCCTGGTCCGCGACAACGATCAGGCCGGTGTCTTCTGGCAGGATCTCGCGCGGGAAATCCATGTCCACGGCGAAAAACAAATGGTCGGCGAATTCGCGATACTCGTGCCATTTGCGATCGGTCTGAAAGTCGCGGAGGCCCGACTTCACCTCGATGCAAACGAACCCGCCATCGCCGCGCAGCGCCAGAATATCGGCCCGGCGGCCGTTCGGCAGCGGCACCTCGTGCAGCGGCGCCCAGTTCAGACGGAGGCACAGCAACGCCGCGGCACGCCGGATCGCCAGCGCGCGTTCGGGAAATCCCGGCCCCTCCATCAGGCGAGCAACGCGTCGATTGCCTTGGCCAGCGCCACGTCCTTCGCGGTCAGGCCGCCCGAATCGTGCGTCGACAGCGCGATCTCGACGGTGTTCCAGACATTCGACCAGTTGGGGTGGTGGTCCATCCGCTCCGCCAGCAGGGCCACCCGGGTCATGAACCCCCAGGCCTCGCTGAAATCGCGGAACCGGAACGACCGCCGGATCCAAATGCCATCGTCGCTCCGGGTCCAGTGCGTCAAAGCGGCGATGTCGGCGTCGGAAGAAATCTTCGGCATGGCGCGTCTCCTGGCTTGACCCGGCGCGCGGGCAGCGGCACCGGATACCAGCATGAGCGACCTGCGCAATCCCATCCCTGGCTTCGGCCTCCCGCCCACCCTCGACGACATCGCGCGCATGGCGGAACGCGCCCTGACGACCATCCCGCCCGGCCTCGCCCGCCATGTGCGGGATGTCGCGCTAGCCGTCGAAGAGCATGCCGACGAGGAAACTCTGGACGATCTCGGGATCGAGTCAGTCTGGGAACTCACCGGCCTTTACCGCGGCACGCCGTTGACCGAGCGCAGCACCATGGATGTCGCGCGGCAGCCCGAGATGATCTTTCTTTACCGCGAACCGATCCTGCTCGAATGGATCGAAACCGGCGAAGACCTTTATCGTTTGGTGCGCTCCGTGGTGATTCACGAGGTCGCGCATCATTTCGGGTTTAGCGACGCCGATATCGCCGCGATCGAACGGGATCTGGAGCCCGATCGGTAGCGCGCCGACTTTTGGGCCGCCGGAACCGGGGGCTTGAGACCGGCCGCCACAAGGTCAACAATCCCTTGGCAAAAGCCAGGGATGTCCGGATCATGCCCGCCAGTACCAATGTGGCCCTTCGCCTCGCCGAAACCTTTGCCCGTCACGGTGTCACCGCCACTTTCGGCCAAAGCCCGCCGAGCGTCTTTCATCTCGCCGTGCTGCCTGCCGGGATCGGGCAGGCCGCCTACCGCCAGGAAAACGCGGGTGACGCCATGGCTGATCGCCATGCCCGGATTTCCGGCATTCTCGGCTACCGGAAGCATGCGGAAACCGTGAATTTCGGCGAATACACCGACCCCGGCGATTTCACAGAGGGGGATCACGCCGCCATCGCGCGGGCCCGCGGTGTGAACGGCATCCGCGTCGTGCGCGGCGAGGACGTGGGGCCCGCGCTCGACGCCGCGTTCGTCTCCGGAAAACCCGCGCTGCTCGATATCGTCGCCGATCCCGATGCGAAGCCGCCCATCAGCGTCTGGGCCGATCATTACCCGGAACCATTCTGACCGCGAGGGAACCCCCCGATGGACAACGACCTGGACGAACTCTCCCGCCTGATCGACACCGCCGACCGTATCGTGCTGTTCACTGGTGCCGGGATCAGCACCGAATCCGGCATTCCCGATTTTCGCAGTCCCGGCGGAGTCTGGACGAAAATGGCGCCGATCGATTTCCGCGACTTCATGCGGTCCGACGACGCGCGACGGGAGACCTGGAAGCGGCGCTTCGCCATGGAGGATGTGTTCCGCGAGGCGGCGCCCAATCGTGGCCACCGCGCCTGCGCCGAACTGATCCGTTGCGGCAAGGCGACCTCCATCATCACCCAGAATATCGACGGGCTTCACCAGGATTCCGGGATCCCCGATTCCAAGGTGATCGAGTTGCACGGCAACACGACTTACGCGCATTGTCTCGACTGTAAGCAGCGATACGAGATCCACGCGTTGCGGGTGGATTTCGAACAGGACAATATCGTGCCGAACTGCGCCTGCGGCGGCTGGGTCAAGACGGCGACCATTTCCTTCGGACAGGCCATGCCGATCGACGAAATGCGGCGCGCGGAGCAGGAAACTTTGCTCGCCGACCTGTTCATCGTCATGGGGTCGTCGCTGGTCGTTTATCCCGCCGCCGGTTTTCCGGAACTCGCCAAACGCAATGGCGCGTCGCTTGTCATCATCAACCGCGAGGCGACCGGCCTCGACCGCATGGCCGATCTGGTCCTGCACCGGTCGATCGGCGACACGATGGGATCGATCATGCAGGTCGAGTAACAAGATGGTGGAACCGGGCCCCGGTTCGTGTCAGAGGTGTATCCGATAGCCGCCGCCCGCGGGGGGAACCCAAAGGGGCTACCTGGAGTCCCGCATGCACCAGATGTTTAACCTTCCGGAATGGCTGCCCTGGTGGGTTCCGCTGATCCTGCTGCTGCCCGCCTCGCTTTGGGCCTTGTCGTTCCTGTTCATGCCCTTCAGCGTGTTCGGCGTGAAAAGCCGGCTCGACGTCATTGAGGCGCGGCTGGAGGAGTTGCACAACGAGATCCGGCATTTGACCCTTCGGCTTCCTCCGGGCGGGGTCGCCGGGCCGGATTACGACGATGTCTATCCGCCCCGCATGGCGGAGCCGCGTCCGCCGGAGCGCTTCGCCTCGCGTCCGCCGATTCCGCCGGCCCGGCATGAGCTATATTCGGCACAAGCCCAGGAGGCCCGGGCGGAAGCGAGGGGGGAGGCGAGACCGGAGCCGCGGATGGATCAGCACATGGATCCGCGCGACGAACCGGCGCCGCTGGAAGACCGTCCGCCGCCGCCGCCCAATGCCCGGCCCGCGCGCCGCGCCGAACCGTTGACGCGTCCCGCCCGCGCCGAGCCGCGGCTGGACTGGCGGCGATAGGAGGCGAGGATGTCTGTCGATGGCGAATCCGACGCGACCATCCGCCGCCTGTTGACTCCTCCCCGGCGGATCGCGCTCGTCGGTGCCTCCGCGAAACCCTGGCGAGCGTCCCACGAGGTCATGCGTTTCCTTCTCGACCGCGGCTTCCATGTGACTCCCGTCAACCCTGGGCTTGCCGGCCAAACTCTGCACGGGGCAACCGTCGTCGCGCGGCTGGAGGACGCCGGTCCGCTCGACATGATCGACGTGTTTCGAAACGCCAGCCATGTTTCCGTGCTGGTCGACGATGCCATCCGGCTCGGCGCGTCCAGTATCTGGATGCAGCTTGGGGTCGTGGATCATGACGCCGCGGGCCGCGCGCGGGCGGCCGGATTGACGGTGGTGATGGACCGCTGTCCGGTGATAGAAGACAGGCGGTTGCATCTGTTCGCCGCCTGATCGCGCCGGGCATTGAAGCCGCGACACCGCGACGCCACATTTCGCGCTGACGTCCGGGCGAGGTAACGTCCCACCTGCCGGAACACCTGAACCCTGACCCATTGGGGGCCCGTATGACCAACGAAGAACGCGATATCATTTCCCAGTTTATCGCCCGGGTCGGAGGCGCGCCCGCGCCATCCTCGGGCTTCGGCGCGGCCGCGCAGGTTCCGGCACCGAACACGCCGCCTTTGCCACCCGTGGATCGCGAAGCCGACGCGTTGATCGGCCAGTTGCACCAGCGCTACCCGGAGGCCGGATATCGCATGACCCAACTGGCCTTCGTGCAGGAACAGGGGCTGATCCAGGCGCAGTCGCGTATCCAGCAGTTGGAACAGCAATTGGCCCAGGCGCAACAGGCCGTGAACGAGGCACGTCAACAGGCCCAGCAGGCCGCTCCGCAGGGCGGTGGCGGATTCTTCAGCGGCCTGTTCGGCGGCGGACGTCAGGCCCCGCCGCCGCCACCGCCCAATCCCGGCCCATGGGGCGGTCAGCCCGGCTATCGGCCGCCACAGCAACAACAGTACGCGCCTCCGCCCTATGCCCCCCCGCCGCAATACGCACCCGGTTATCAGCCGGGAATGTTTCAACAATCCGGTTCTGGCTTTCTCGGCTCGGCGTTGACCACCGCGGCAGGTGTCGCCGGTGGCATGGTGGTCGGGAGCCTGTTGACCAACATGTTCACCGGGAATCATGGCGCCGGCGGCATGGGAGCCGGCATGGGCGCCACCGGTGGCGCCTGGGGTGGTGGCGGCGCGGCGCCGGTTACGGATTCCGGCGCCTGGGATAGCAGTGCCGCCGGCGGCGCGGCGACGTCCAATCAGGATTTCGTCGACAACAGCTCCTGGGATCAACCGCAGGCACAGGACACGAGCTGGTCGGACAACAGCGGTGGCGGATGGGATTCGGGTGGTGGCGGGTCGGACGACTCGTTCTGAGCCAACGGGCGCTTTTGGGCGCCGCTTCGGCCGGCATTTGAGGCGCGCGGTCGTCCGCGGGTTCGGTCGTTGCGTCCGCGCGCTGGACAAAGCCAGCGCGCGCCCCCAAATCCAAACAAAAGGCGTCTGATACCAAAGACGGTGGGGACCGAGGCCGGGGCCAATCTGACAATTGGAGGATTCCCAATGCCGAAAATCGTGCTGTTGCCCGTGGACGGATCGCCCGCCTGCGAACAGGCTTTCTCCACCGCTCTGGCCATGGGCCGGGGTTTCGACGCCCACTTCATGGCTTTGCATGTGCGCCCCGACATTCGGCGCGATATCGCCGCCATGGCCGCGGGCGATGGTGGCATGGCCGCCGGGATCGATTCCATGATCTCTCGCATGGAGACGGATGCGGAGGAACGCGAAAAGACCGCGCGAGACACCTGGTCCGCCTTTTGCGCCGCCAACGCCATTGTCGCGGCGGACCAGCCGCGTCCCGGCGGCATGACGATGGAATGGGTGGCCGAGACGGGGGCTGAAGCGGACTGGCTCGCCGCCTATGGCCGTGCCGCCGATCTGATCGTTTGGGGCCGTGGAGCCGAGAGCTGGGGGCCGGACTATCCTTTGATGGAAGCGGCGTTGATGGACACCGGTAAGCCGGTGGCGATCGCGCCCGCGGGGTCTGTTGCGGCGTCTGGCGGGCATGTCGGGATCGCCTGGAAGGACACGCGCGAAGCGGCCGGCGCGGTTCGCGCGGCGATGCCGTATATTCGCGCGGCCCGTCACGTCACGATCTTCACGGTCGCGGAGGATGGCGCCGACGACAAATCGCCGCTCCGACTCGCCCGGATGCTGCGCTGGCATAATCCGAATGTCACCGTTCAGCCTTTGCCGGAACACAGCCGGGCGCCCGCCGAGGTCCTTTTGGATGCCGCGACCCAGGCGGGCTGCGGGTTGTTGGCGATGGGGGCCTATGGCCATACGCGGCTCCGCGAAGCGGTGTTCGGCGGTTTCACGCGCGCGGTTCTGCAATCCGCCCCCTTGGCCGTATTGATGGTCCACTGAGGCTGGGGGATCTGGCGGCGGACGCACCTGACTCGCGCGTCCGCCCAGGCGGCGCTATCTTCATTGGGATGTAAAAGTGTTTGGGCCGCGCGCGGTCCAGGCTGTTCCACGCGAAGGGGCGGAGACCGCGATGATCCAGATTGAACGCCGGCACTTCGGTGTGCTGATCCCGTCCACCAACACCACGGTGGAAATCGAATACACGCGGCATTTGCCGGCGAACCTGCAATTCCATGTGGGCCGGTGCGGCAAAGGCGGCGGCATTCCGTTCCTGCCCAGCCTGGACGCGGACGTGATCAGGCAGTCCCAATTGCTGGGCGAGGCCAAGGTCGAGGCGGTCGCGCTGGCGCAGACCTCCGCCAGCCTGTTCGACGACGACTACGATGCCAAGGTCACGGCCCAGATGTCGGAGAATTCCGGCGCGCCCGCCATCACCTCGGCCGTTGCCATCGGTCAGGCGGTTCAGGCGCTGGGCGCGAAACGGATCGGGATCGTGACGCCGTATTCGACCGAGGTCATTCAGAACGCGAAGCGGTACTACGAATCGAAATTCGGGCTGGATGTCGTGGGCATGGAAGGGTTTGGCGCCACCGACGCCTATGCGATCGGCAAGCTGGACGCGAACATGGCATTCGAGGGGCTGCGGCGGGTCGATACCCCGGACATTCAGGTACTGGTCGTGCCTGGCGGCAATTTCCCGACGATGCCCTGGATCGCCGCCTGGGAACAGGCGCTCGGCAAACCGGTGATTACCACCAATCAGGCGGCTTTGTGGGGTGTTCTCGGCTTCATGAAGTTGAACAACCCGCTGCCGGGTCTGGGCCGGCTGCTGGAGCAAATGCCGCGCTGACCTCGTGACTTCATCCGGTTCCGGAGAACCCGCGGGGCTGCGCGCGCTGTTCGGTAACGGCGCCTTCGCGCGTCTCTGGGCGATCGGCGGTTGCGTCAACACGATGCGGTGGTTCGAGTTGCTGTCGGCCGCGCTGTTCACGCTCGATGTCACGGGCTCGGGCCTCGCCGTCGCCGTGGTGTCCGCCGCGCGGACCATGCCGATGCTGATGTTTGGCGCTTTCTCCGGCGTGCTGACAGAGGCGGTGAACCGCAAACATGTGCTACAAATCGGCCAGATTCTGACGTGTTTGTCCGCCGTCGCGATCGCGGCGCTGGCATTGCTGGGATTGGCGAGGCCCTGGCATCTCGCGGTGTCGTCCTTTGTCACGGGCATGGTCTGGTCGACGGAAATGGCCACGCGGCGCCGGATGGTGGGCGAGAGCGTGGCGGGTCCGCTGGTGTCGCGGGCGCTGGCGATGGATACGATGTCGAACTCGCTGGCGCGGCTGGCGGGTCCGATCGCGGCGGGGATGCTGTATCAGCACACGGGGTTGGCGGGCTGTTTCCTGGTCTCGGCCGGGGTCTATGCTGTGGGCGGGGCGCTGGTTTTTGGGTTGAAATACAGCCAGCAAAGCCGGCCCTTCGTGGTGAGCCAGGTGCCGCGGGATTTGGCGGAAGGCATTGCTTTCGCGCGGAAAGACACCACGATCGCGGGCGTGCTGGCGGTGACGATCGCGATGAACCTGCTGTGTTTCCCGTATTCGGCGCTGGTCGCGCCGATCGGGCGGCAGGTGTTCATGGTCTCGCCGACGATGGTCGGACTGCTGGCCGCGTCGGAATCGTTTGGATCGTTCATCGGTGGGATTTGGCTGACCAGCGGCGGGCCGAAATTGTCCGGGCGGGTGCTGATGGTTGGCGGCGCGCTGATCCTGACGGGCTGCGTGTTTCTGATGCCACTGGCACCGGCGTTTCCGCTGGCCTGCGCGCTGCTCGCGATCGGCGGGTTCGGGCAATCGGCCTTCGCGAACATGCAGACCTCGTTGGTGGTGCTGCACGCGCCGGGACATATCCGCTCCCGGCTGATGGGACTTCTTACCGTCTGCATCGGCATGGGGCCGCTGGGGATTTTGCTGGTGGGGTTCCTGGCGGATATTCTGGGGCCGATGCGGGCGATCAATCTGATCGAGGCGGTGTGTTTCGTCTGGGTGGCCTGGTGCGGCTGGCGCTGGCGGCAATGGGAAAAGGCGGACGCGGCGAAGGTTGGATAGCGCACGGGATCGTGCGAAGCTGCCGGCCTGGAGGAACAAACACCATGGCAAGCAATTCAGCCGATTACGACTTCCTGGCCGGAGTCCGGGTCGTCGATTTCACCCAGTTCGAAGCCGGACCGTCCTGCACGGAGGCGCTCGCGTGGATGGGCGCGGAAGTCGTGAAAATCGAGAATCCGGGCATGGGCGATCCGGGCCGGCGTCTGCGCAAGGGGCAACCGGACGACGATCCCTATTATTTCCAGCAGATGAACGCGAACAAGAAATCCATTACGGTGAATTTGAAATCGCCGGAAGGGCTCGCGCTGGTCAAGGATCTGCTGCGCAAGGCCGATATCGCGGTCGAGAACATGGCGCCCGGCACGATCGAGCGGCTGGGTTTGGGGTACGAGGACGTCAAGGCGATCAATCCTGGCATTATCTATTGCCAGATCAAGGGATTTGGCGAAGGCAGCCCTTATGTGAAAAATCTGGCCTTCGACATGATCGCGCAGGCGATGGGCGGAACGATCAGCGTCACCGGCGAAAAAGGCAGACAACCGGTCAAGCCGGGGATTTCGCTGGGCGATACCGGCACGGGCATGACCATGGCCGTTACGATCCTCGCGGCACTACGAAAGCGCGACAAGACCGGTCAGGGTTGCCGCCTTCAGGTCGCGATGCAGGACGCGATGATGCACTACATGCGCACCAATTTCGCGACTCAGGCGCGCAGCGGCAAGGCGGTGGAGCGCGATGGCACGCGGTCCGGCGGCGGGTCGAACGCGCCGTCCGGGCTGTATCCCTGCGCGCCCGGCGGGTCCAACGATTACGTCTGGATCATGACCAGCCGCGGCAATCCGGAACATTGGGTCCGGCTGTGCAAGGTCATCGGGCGAGAAGAGTTGATCGACGACCCGCGTTTCAACACGCCCGCGCAGCGCGTGAAGAACGATCCGGAACTGGACGCGATCATCACCGCCTGGACCAAGGCTCGCACGAAATACGAGGCCATGGAACTGGTCGGCGGCGCGGGTATCCCGGCGGGCGCGGTTCTGGACACGATGGAATTGCAGAACGAACCGACGTTCGAAACGCGCGGGATTCTGCAGACGATGGAGCATAAGAGTTACCCGGGGTACAAGATGCCCGCCTGGCCGGTGCGAATCGATGGCAAGCCGCCGACGGTGAAGGCCTCTCCCATTCTGGGCGAGCATACCGCCGATGTTCTCACGGGTTGGCTGGGCCTTGGCGCGGACGAGGTCGAAAAGCTGAAGGCGAACAAGATCGTTTGATCGATCGCCGCGGCACGCCGTGCAAGGCGTGCCGCGGCGGTGGCGAACGTCATTTACCGGCGCCGGCGCGTCAGCCCCGGCAATGGTCTCGACAACCGGAACCGGCCCGGCGAACCAGCCCGCGCCCAGGGGTTTGCCGAATTGTCAAAAGACTGGCGCGTGGCTGAAGGCCCGGGGCGTGCTGGACCGTTGGGGTCAGGCCGCGCCGGGCGCGCGCAAATCGTTGTTGGTCCGGTGGTCTCCCGCCATCCATCGCGCGAGTTCCCGATGCGCGTCCGCGCGCCGGATCGCGTCGATGTCCGCCGCGTGGGGCGGGTCCACGGTGAATTCCATGATCAACCCGTCCGGCGACTCGCAATACATCGATTTGCAGTAGCCGTGGTCGGCGATCCGTAGCGCGAGGCCCGCCGCCTCGATCCGTCCGGTCAGTTCCGAAAACGTCGACTCGTCCACCTTGAAGGAGATGTGGTCGAAATTCCGGATATCGGCGGGTTTTTCCGCCTGGGTTTTACGGTAAACCTCTTCGTCGGCAAAGGAAAAGAACGCGAGCGCGCCGCCGTCCCCCAGGCTGTAGAAGGTGTGGCAGAAGGCGACTTCCCGTCCGACCCATTGGTTGAAATGTTTTTCGCACCAGGTCGCGGTCAACGGGATGCCAAGGATGTCCTCGAAGAAGACGCGGTTTTTTTCCTGGTCTTTGACGACGTAGGCGTGGTGGTGCAGGCGCTCCGGCGGGCGCGTCAATAATGTGGCCATCTTGTGCCTCCCATGCTGTCCGTGAGCAGCTTACGCGTGGCCGCCGCGGGGATTAAAGGCGGCACTGAGACAGGCGGCGGCGCGTTACACCCGCGCGGGCTCGCCGCGACTTGCTCCGGCCCGCCGCCGCGAGCAAGTTAACCGGGCACGACGCGTACGAACCGGTCCGCGGGTGGGAGGAGATACAGGGGAGCTTCATGGCGGAACGCCTGAACATCGCGATCGTCGGCGCGGGCATCGGTGGCCTGACCGCGGCCGCGTGTCTGCGCCGCTTCGGCCATGACGTCACCATCTACGAACAGGCGCGATCCTTCACCCGTCTGGGCGCCGGTATTCAGCAGGCGCCCAACGCCGTGCGAATCCTCTTCGCCCTTGGCCTCGAACAAAAACTTCGCGCCAGCGCCTTCCAACCCGATGCGAACCTCTCCCGGGACCATGACTCCGGAGATGTGACCAACGCCCAGGAACTCGGTGCCGCGATCGAGGGCCGATATGGCGTGCCGTATTTTCTCATGCATCGTGGCGACCTGCATGCCATGTTGGCGGACGCGGTCCCGCCGGAGATTGTTCGCCAGAACCACAAGCTGGACGGCATCGAGCAAACCGGCGGTACGGTCCGTTTGCGCTTCGCGAACGGCGAGACCGCCGAAGCCGACATCGCCATCGGCGCGGACGGGGTTCACTCCATCGTCCGCGAAACGTTGCACGGGCCGGAAAAACCCAGTTTCACGGGCCGCGTCGCTTATCGCACCGTTTTCCCCACGCGCCTTCTGGGCGGGATCGAGCTTGACTCCTGCTGCAAGTGGTGGGGGCCGGACCGCCATATCGTCATGTATTTCACCAACCCGCGGCGCGACGAGGTGTATTTCGTCACCTCCACCCCGGAACCTGATTTTGGCGTTGAATCCTGGTCCGCCAAAGGCGATCTCGTCACGCTTCGCGCCGCCTACGACACGTTCCATCCGACGGTCCGCGGCGTCCTCGCGGCCTGTCCGGACGTGCACAAATGGGCGCTGGTGGTACGCGAGCCGCTGTCGCACTGGACCGAGGGGCATATCGCGCTGCTCGGGGATGCCTGCCATCCGATGACGCCGTACATGGCCCAGGGGGCGAGCAGTTCTATCGAGGACGCGGCGGTGTTGGGACGGTGCCTCGAAGGCGTGGGGCGCGACGGCATCGCGAAGGCGCTGAAACGCTACGAAACGACCCGCCTGGAGCGCACCGCTACGATACAGCGGACCTCTGCACAGAATACGTGGCAGAAAAACGCCACCAACCCCGACTGGGTCTATGGCTACGACGCCTGGACCACCCCATTGGCATAAGGAAGCACGCGCATGGATTTCGACCTGTTCATCATCGGTGGCGGCTCCGCCGGCGTTCGTTGCGGCCGCATCGTCGCCAGCCATGGCGCCAAGGTCGGCGTCGCGGAGGAACGGTTCTGGGGCGGCACCTGCGTCAATATCGGCTGCGTGCCGAAAAAAATGCTGGTACAGGCAGGCGAATACGGCGCATGGGCTGAGGACGGCGCGGGCTTCGGCTGGACCATCCAAAAAGGTCCGCACGACTGGAACAAACTGATCGCCGCCAAAGACAGGGAAATCACCCGGCTCGAGGGGATTTACCGGCGTTTGATGGCCACCACGACAACCTTCGATGCGCGCGCGACCTTTATCGACGCGCACACGCTCGACGTCGGCGGCCAAAAGATCACGGCGGAGAAAATCGTGATCGCCACGGGTGGGACGCCGGAGCGGCCTCCGATCCCCGGCGCCGAACTGGGGATTGTGTCGGACGACGCGTTCTATCTCCCGACAATGCCCAAAAAAGTCATCATTTGCGGATCCGGCTTCATCGCGGTGGAATTCGCCGGGATTTTCAATGCTCTGGGCGCAGAGACGCATCTTGTCTATCGTCAGCCGCTGCCGCTGCGCGGCTTCGACCAGGACATGCGCGAAGGTCTGGCGGAAGCGCTCGCGGGGAACGGAGTTATCCTTCACCCCAGCGCGACACTCGGAAAGCTGGCGGCCAATGGCGACCAGCGCACTTTGACGTTTGGCGATGGGCAGACGCTGACCGCGGACCTGGTGTTTTTCGCCACGGGCCGCGTTCCCAACACGAAGGGCCTCGGCCTGGAAAACGCGGGCGTCGCGACCAAACCCAACGGCGCCGTCGTTGTCAGCCCGAAACTTCAGACGTCGCGGCCGCATATCTACGCACTGGGCGACGTCACCGACCAGATCAACCTCACCCCCGTCGCGCTGGGACAAGGCCACGCGCTGGCGGACACGCTGTTCGGCAATAATCCCCGCGAATTGTCGATGAAGAACATCCCCTCCGCCGTCTTCTCCACCCCGCCCGTCAGCACCGTCGGCCTGACCGAGGAAGAAGCCGCGGCCAATGGTCCCGTCGATGTTTACGTCTCCAAATTCACCCCGATGCGCCACACGCTGTCCGGCCGCGGCCGCAAATCCACCATGAAACTGGTCGTCGATCAGGCCAGCCAGAAGGTTGTTGGCGTCCATATGTTGGGCGAGGACGCGCCGGAAATCATCCAGGGCATCGCCATCGCCGTCGTCATGGGCGCCACCAAACAAGACTTCGATCGGTGTGTCGGCATTCACCCGACTTCGGCCGAGGAATTTGTGACGATGCGCAGCCGGACCAGAGTCGCCGGCATCGCCCAGGCGGCGGAGTGAACGCCATGCGCAGACGCTCGCTCCTCGCCGGCGCCGCGGCCGCGACGCTTGCCCGCCCAGCGATTGGGGCGGGGGCAAAGACGCTGGTGTTCGTGCCGCAAGCGAATTTGACCAGCCTCGACCCGGTCTGGACCACCGCGACCGTCACCCGCAACTTCGCGCTGATGGTGTTCGAGACTCTCTATGGCCGCACCCAGGAGTTCGACGTCAAACCGCTGATGGTCGAAGGCCACACGATCGACGACGACGGCAAACGCTGGACCATGAAACTTCGAGAAGGCCTGATGTGGCACGACGGCACCAAGGTGCTGGCGCGCGACTGCGTGGCATCGCTGAACCGCTGGCTGAAACGCGACGCCTCCACCCCCATGATGATGGCACGCGTCGATGCCATCGAGGCCACCGACGATCGCACCATCGTCTGGCGCCTGAAGCGCCCGTTTCCGGCGTTGCCGCGGTTCCTGTCGAAAGTGCAGCCCTCGCCGGTGATGATGCCGGAACGCCTGGCCGCGACGGACCCGTTCAAGCAGATCCCGGAGGCGATCGGCTGCGGCCCGTTCAAGTTCTTGCCGGACGAATATGTGTCCGGCAGCCACGCCGCCTTCGCCCGTTTCGACGGCTACGTGCCGCGCCAGGAACCGGTATCCTACATAACCGGCGGCCACAAAGCGAACGTCGATCGCGTGGAATGGCGCGTCATCCCCGACCCCGCCACCGCCGCCGCCGCGATGATCGCGGGCGAGGTCGATTGGGTCGAGCTGCCGCAACCCGATTTGATCCCGATGTTGAGTAAGGCCGCGGGCGTGAGCACCGGATTGCTCGACATTTACGGCACGGTTTCGATCCTCCGGCCCAACCACCTCGCCGCGCCCACCAACAACGTCAAACTGCGCCGCGCCATGCTGGCCGCCATCGACCAGAAAGAGGTCATGCTGGCGGCGATGGGCGACGACCCGGAGACCTGGCGCGCACCAATGGGGTATTTCGCGCCCGGCGCGCCCTCCGCCACCGAAGTGGGCATGGACGCGTTTCGAAAACGCAAGACCATCGATCAACTGAAAAAAATGGTCGCGGAGTCCGGCTACGCGGGCGAACCTCTGGTCTTCATGCATCCCACGGATCAGGTGATCTATAACGCCGTCGCGACCGTGGCGGTCGATGCCTTCCGAAAGATCGGCATCGTGGTGGACGAGCAGATGCTGGACTGGGGCACCGTCGTGCAGCGTCGGCCCTCCAAGGAAACCGCTGAGAAGGGCCGTTGGAACATGTTCCCGGCGGGCGCGCCCTCGCCCGAATGGCTGGATCCGTTGATGTGCAATCCCATGCGTAGCAACGGCGCGAAAGCCTGGTTCGGCTGGCCCGAGGATGCGAAGCTGGAGGGCGCGATCGTTGGCTGGCTCGACGCGAACACCGACGCGGAACGGAAAAAGCACGAGGAAGACTACCAGGCCGCCGCTTTCGACAATGTGCCGCTGATCACGTGTGGCACGTACCTGCCGAAAGCGGCCTGGCGGTCGAACCTGAAGGGGCTCGTGAAAGGATCGGCGCCGGTGTTCTGGAACGTCGAGAAAACATAGCGCGTGGCGGTCTGGTACCGGTCTGGGTCCCAGACCGGTTCGGGATCACGGCGCGCGATCGAGCACGGGCTCTCCGAGCTTGTGCCAGGCCCGCTTGATTTTGCCGTTTTCCACCTCGTGCATCGCGATCAACTCAAGTGTTCCGGGCCCCTCGGGCAAGGTGAGGGTCAGCGCTTCGTGGGACACCACCAAATTGCCCAGTACCGTCCGCCGGAGCAGGCGGGCGGACAGATGCGTATCCCGGAAGCGGTTCGAAAGCCGCTCGCGCACCGCCGCCGCGCCGTCGCAAATCAATGTGGACGGGAAAACGTAATACAGCACGTCGTCCGCGAAATACGACATGACCTTTTCGATGTCGCGCGCGCCATAGGCTTCGAGGTGACCTTGCGCGACCCGCTCCGGTTCGGTCATCGGCGATCCCTGTTCCATTGTGGCGTTCCCTCACCCCAGGCATTCCCTATGACGGTCATTCTGATCAGACATTCCGCCCGCAACAACCCACACCGTCCATCGCCGCCCGTCCCTGGGCTTGTCAAAGCCCGCCCGCCGGTGTTCAGAACCAGCATCACGTCGCGAGGATGCCCGCCATGTCAGACAAAAGGATGATGCGCCTCGGGGCCTTCATGCGCCCGGTCAGTATCCATACGGCGTGGTGGCGCTACCCCACGTCCTATCCCGACGCGAACTTCAACCTGAAACACATCACCCGCTTCGCCCAGAAGCTGGAGGCCGGGAAATTCGACGCGTTCTTCATGGCCGACCATCTCGGCGTGCTGAACATGCCGATGTCCGCGCTGAAGCGCAGCGCAACCGTCACCTCCTTCGATCCGATGGCGCTGCTGCCCGCGCTGGCGGTTTCGACCGAGCGTCTGGGCCTGATCGCGACGGGATCCACCACCTTCGACGCACCGTATCACGTCGCGCGACGCTTCGCCTCGCTGGATCATGTCAGCGAGGGCCGCGCGGCCTGGAACATCGTCACGACATCGAACCCTGATTCCGCGCTGAATTTCGGCCTCGACGAGCACATGGACCACGACGAACGCTATGTCCGCGCACGCGAATTTTACGACGTTGTCACTGGTCTCTGGGACAGCTTCGCCGACGATGCTTTTATCCGCGACGTCGAGAATGGCGTTTATTTCGACCCGGAGCGGATGCATGTCCTCGACCACAAAGGTAAATATTTTAAAGTTCGTGGGCCGCTGAATATCGCGCGGCCCGTGCAGGGACGGCCGGTCATCGTGCAGGCGGGCGCGTCCGACGCCGGACGCCAGCTCGCCGCCGAGACCGCGGAAATGATCTTCGCGCCTGGCGGTGCTTTGGCCGACTGCCAAAGCTACTACAACGACGTCAAGGCGCGCGCCCGCGCTGTCGGCCGCGACCCCGAGCACGTTAGAATTCTGCCGGGCTGCCTGGTCGTGGTCGGCGACACCGACGAGGCGGCACAGGCGAAACGCGCCCATTTGGACAGCCTCGTGCATTCCGACAGCGGCATCGCCTCGCTGTCGATCGCGCTTGGCACCGACGCCTCGAAATTCGACCTCGATGGGCCACTGCCAGACATCCCGGAAACCAACGCCAGCCAGAGCGGCCGCCAGCGCGTCATCGACCGCGCCCGCCGCGGCAATCTGACGGTGCGGCAACTGGCGCAGGCGCTTGGCGCTTACGGCGGACTGTCGCTGGTCGGCACCGCGAAAACCATCGCCGACAAAATGGAAGAATATTTTTCCGAGCGCGCCTGCGACGGGTTCAACATCATGTTCCCCTTCGTGCCCCAGGGCCTCGACGAGTTCGTCGATCAGGTTGTTCCAGAATTGCAACGGCGTGGCCTGTTCCGGAAAGAATACGAAGGCAAAACCCTGCGCGAAAATCTCGGGCTGCCGCGCCCCCCCAACCAGTTTTTTCCCGATCCGAAAGGCTCCCAATGACCGCGCCGAAACCCCGCCTTGGCGGCCATGTCCTCGCCGACGCGCTCGTCGCGCAGGGCATCGATCACGTCTTCGAAGTGCCCGGCGAAAGCTTCCTCGACACGCTCGACGGCCTCCACGACACCGCCGCGAAGCTGAAAGTAATCACCTGCCGGTTCGAGGCGGGCGCGGTGAACATGGCGGAAGCCTATGGCAAGCTGACGGGCCGTCCCGCGGCGGCGATGGTTACCCGCGGACCGGGCGCCTGCCATGGCGCGATCGGCGTCCATGTCGCGTTCCAGGACAGTACCCCGATGCTTCTGTTCGTTGGCCAGATCCCGCATGAGGACACCGGACGCGACGCGTTCCAGGAAGTCGATTACCGCCAGATGTTCGCGCCGCTGGCGAAATGGGTAACCCAGATCGACCACGCCCACCGCATCCCCGAGATCGTCGCGCATGCCGTCGATGTCGCGACCTCCGGCCGTCCGGGTCCGGTGGTGATCGCGCTGTCCGAGGAAATGCAGAAGGACATGGTCAGCGTCCCCGATCTGCCGCGCGCGGACGTGTCGGTGGCTTTCCCCGATCCCGCTGCTCTGGCGCGCATGCGGACCATGATCGCGGGCGCCAAACGGCCCATCGCCGTCGTCGGCGGCTCCTGCTGGACCGAGGCGGGACGCGCCGCGCTCGGAAAATTCCTGGTGGACAACGATATTCCGGTGACCGTCGGGTTCCGGCGGCAGTCGCATTACAATGGCGCGGCCGCGAATTTCGCGGGCGATGTCGGGGTTGGCTCCGACCCCGGTTTGATTTCGCGCTTCAAGGACGCCGATCTCATCCTGGCCATCGGCAGCCGGCTCGGCGACGCGGTGACCCAGGGGTATACGCTGCTGGACATGGCGGGCGCCACGCCGATTGTTCAGGTCTTACAGGACGGCGCCGAAATCGGCCGGGTCTTCCGGCCCGCGCTTGGCATTGTCTCCGACCTCAACGCCTTCGCCCATGCCGCCGTGGCACTGGATCCGGTGACACCAACATGGTCCGCCTGGACACGCGATTTGCGCTCGCTGCGGGAAGCGCAACGCGCGGTGCCGAATTACCAAGGTTCGCTGAACCTTGGCACTGTCATGCGGGAACTTGAAACCCTGATGACCGAGGACGCGATCGTCACCACCGATGCCGGCAATTTCGCCGGGTGGGCCACGCGGTTCCTGAACTTCTCCGATAAGCAACGTTATATCGGGCCGACCAACGGGGCCATGGGGTATTCGGTCCCGGCGGCGATTGGCGCGGCGATTGCCTTTCCGAAACGCATGGTCATCGCGACCGTCGGCGACGGCGGCTTCATGATGACGGGTCAGGAACTCGCCACCGCGTTCCACCATGGCGCCGCGCCCATCGTTCTGGTCTTCAACAACAACCAGTTCGGCACCATCCGGATGCACCAGGAACGCGCCTACCCCTGGCGGGTCTCTGGCACACAGGTCACCAACCCCGATTTTGCCAGGTATATCGAGGCTTTCGGTGGGCATGGCGAGGTTGTTTCCGAAACGTCCCAGTTCACGCCCGCTTTCAAGCGCGCGGTGGCCAGCGGCACACCCTCCATCATCGAACTGCGCATGAACCCGGAACAGATCAACACCCGCGCCACCGTGGCCGATCTCCGTGCTGGTAAGACGCCGCCTCCTGGTTACGGGGGGTAATGACCGGATCCATCGACGAAGCCGCCCGTCTCTACGCCGCCCATGATCTTGTGGGGGCGGGCCGCGTTTGTCTCGATATTGTTCGAGACAGCCCTGAGCATTTCGGTGCGTTGCATCTGCTCGGCGTGATCTCCGGGCTTCTGGGCGCGCAGGCGGACGCTGTCGCGTGGTTGCTGAGGGCGACGCGGATCAATCCGGGCAACGCCCAGGCGCGGGTCAATCTGGGCGCTGCTTATGGGGCGGTGCACCGTTTCGAAGACGCCGAGGCCGCGTTCCGAGGCGCCATCGCGCTCGGCCCGCCAGGGGCGGGACTTTTGAACAGCCTCGGCCTTGCTTTGGCCGGGCAACAGCGCGACCAGGATGCGATCGCGGTTTTCGGCGAGGCCCTTCTGGCCGATCCAACCCATGCGCCCGCGCGTTTCAATCTCGGCCGCGCGCACGCCGTCCTGGGCCAGTTCGGCGCGGCGGAGGCCGCGTTCCGGTGGGTCCTGGCGCATTTGCCACCGGGTACGCCGGACGAACGCGCGGTGGGAGCCGCCGCCGCTTTGGCGCGGGCGCTGTTGGATCAAGGCCAGGCAGAGGAAGCTCTGTCGGTAACGCGGGCGGCGATCGCAGCCTATCCGGACCTCGACCCGGCGCGGCAGGCGCATGAAGCGCTGATCCTGCTTTGCCTTGGCCGTTTCCGCGAAGGCTGGCCGGCTTATGAAAGCCGGTGGCATTCGCTCAATCACGAAAAGCCACACGCGAATTTCAGGGTGCTCGACCTCTCCGCCATCGCGGGCAAGCGGGTGCTGGTCACCGAAGAGCAGGGCCGCGGCGACGTCATTCAGTTTCTGCGCTACCTCCCACGTCTCGCTGCTCTGGGCGCGCGGGTCATGCTCCGCGTCTATCGGGATCTGCTGCCTCTGGCACGGCAACTCCCGGGCGTGGAGACCTGCGTCGCGACCGGGGGCGACGAACCGGAGCACGATGTCCGTACGTCGATCATGAGTTTGCCGCTGGCGTTTGGCACGGTGTTGGAGACGATCCCGGCGGACGTACCTTATTTGACCGTTCCCGCCGGGCGAGCGGCACGGATGAAGCAGTATCTGGGTCCGGCATCGGGTCCGCGCGTGGGGCTGGCCTGGTCTGGATCGGCCGCCAGCAGCGGCCGCGCGGCGATGCCAGCCCATGCGCTGGCGCCGATCCTGCGGTGGCCCGGCGTGTCGTTTCATTGTTTGCAAAAAGACATTCTGCCCGACGACCGCGCTTGGCTGGCCCGCACCGGGCAGATCGCGATTCACACCGGTGCGTTGCGGGATTTTGGCGACACCGCCGCCTTGATCCAGTCGATGGATCTCGTGATTTCAATCGATACCGCCGTCGCGCATCTGGCGGGCGCGCTGGCACGGCCGGTGTGGATCATGCTGGCCTTCAATCCAGATTGGCGTTGGCTTCTGGGCCGCGGCGACAGTCCCTGGTACCCCACCACCCGGCTGTTCCGCCAGGCGGGTTGGCGAGACTGGGACAGTGTCGTGGCACGCATCGCCGCGACGCCGCCGTTCTGAAGCCCGTCAGGCGTCCAGGCGCTCCTGGGCGACCCGGTTCAACGGCCGCGCGGCACCGGCCGTTTTCCCAGCCCGCTTTCCTTGGCCAGGCTGGAGCGCAAATCGGCGTATTGGCGCGCCACCATCGGATAATCGCCGGGAAGGTTCCATTTCGCCCGGTATTGCGCCGGCGAGAGGCTGTGCACGGTTTGCAGATGGCGTTTCAGCATCTTCATGCTTAACCCGCAGTCCATGCAAACCAGATGATCGTCGAATACGGTCTGCTTGCCCGCCGCCTTCTTCGCGGCGACCGGCGGTAACGGCGCGTCCGCCATCAGGGCGCGCGGGCGTTCGGGCACCGCCTCCACACCCGCCAGCGCCTGATAAACTTCCCGAATCAGGCTGGGTAAGCCGGCGCTGGATGTCTCGTTGTGTTCCACATGCGCGCTGACGATTTGCGCGGTGAGGGTCAGGATGGGGTTGTCGCTCTCTGTCATGGCCGTTTTCCGGGTCTGGGGGTTTTGACGTTTTTTTAACGATGGATTACCAGTCGTCGCGCCGTCCGTGCCGTGCGGACCTGGACGGCGCCTTTCGCAACGGTCCGCGGCGGCTGGGTTTCGAAATGACCGATGCGGTATTCCAGATGGCCTATGAAACCGTCCGGCGGTCCTACGCGCCGGACGCGTGGGTCGCGTTGACGCCGCGCCAAATCACCGATGCGATTTATCGTGAGATTCGCCGCATCGACGCTGAAAAGGCGCTGGAAGCGGCGCGGCCGGAACCGAAACCGGGCCGCCGCGCACGCTGACACGTCCCGCCTGGTCCGCCCGCCCTTGCGGATTTTCAACGGCGGCGCCAAGACAATAAGCGCGGCGAACGGTCGAAGACCGTGGATAACGCACGCGCACAGGGAGGAGTTAATGACCATGAAACGCAGGTTCTTGTTGGGCACCGCCGCCGCCGCCGCGGCGCTTCCGGCGCGCTTCGCGATCGGCCGTGACGATAAAGTTCGGACATTGCGGTTCGTGCCGCAGTCGAACCTTTCGCTGCTGGATCCAATCTTCACGACCTCGCAATCGACCGTCAATCATGGTTACGCGGTATACGACTTGTTATTCGGAATCAATACAAAATTCGAAACGAAACCTCAGATGGCGGAGGAATACACAATATCCGACGATGGTCTCACGTATCTGATTACTTTGCGAGAGGGTCTCAAATTCCATAACAACGAGCCGGTCCGGGCGCAGGATTGCGCGCCGAGTCTGGCGCGCTGGGCGGCCCGGGAAACCATCGGACAAACCATGTGGCGTTACGTTGAATCTTGTACCGCGCAGGATGATCGCGTGATTCGTATCAAGATGAAGACCCCGATTCCCACCTTTATCGATGCCATCGCGCGCGGGGGGGCCTCGGTTGCATTCATGATGCCGGAGCACATCGCGAAGACGGATCCGTTCAAACAGATTCCGGAAACCATCGGTTCCGGCCCGTACCGGTTCGTCAAGGACGAATTCGTCTCTGGCGCCACGGCGGTTTATTCTCGCTTCGAGGGTTATAAGCCGCGCCAGGAAGCGGCGGACTGGACGTCGGGCGGAAAAATCGCGCATTTCGACCGTGTCGAATGGAAGGTCATTCCCGACGCCGCCACCGCCGCCGCCGCGTTGCAATCCGGCGAAGTCGATTGGTACGAACACGTACAACCCGATCTCGCACCGATGTTGCGGCGCGGGAAGGACGTTAAATTCGGCCTCGCCAATCCCACGGGATTCAACGGCGTGCTGAGGTTCAATCATTTGCACCCTCCGTTCGACAATGTCGCGGTGCGGCGCGCGGTGTTGATGGGGATCAATCAGAACGATTACATGGCGTCTGTAACCGGTGGCGATCGTTCCTTGTATCAAATATGTGCTTCCATGTTCCCTTGCGGAACGCATCTCGGTAAGGAAATGGGCGCCCAGGCGATGCGGGGGGATGTGGAACGGGCGAAGGCGATGTTGAAGGAGTCGGGATATAAGGGAGAGAAGGTCGTGCTTCTCAACCCGACCGATCTTGTCACGATTGCGCCGCTTGGCGATGTCACGCACGATTTGCTGGTGAAAATCGGCATGAACGTGGAAATGGTGGCGACCGATTGGGGCACGGTGGCGCAGCGGCGGAACTCGCGGGAGCCGGTGGAGAAGGGGGGCTGGTCGATCCTGCACACCTGGGGGCCGTCGATGATTCGCGTCACGCCGGCCGAGCACAGCCAGATCCGTGGTTTGGGCTCCACCGGCTGGTTCGGGTGGTATAAGGACGACACGATGGAGACGTTGACCGACCAGTTGCTTCGCGCCCCCACCGCGGCCGGGCGCGACCAGATCGCCGACACGATCCATGCCCGCGCCTTCGACCAGGTTCCCAGCATTCCCCTGGGCTTGTTCCAGATTTTGACGGCGTACCGGGCGAATCTGACCGGACAGATCGAGGCGACGGGGCCTTATATGTGGAATATCAGGCGGGCGTGACGCGCCGGTAACGGTCGACTCAACCCCGGAGAAGACGCTAAGACCGACACGCCGGGCGCCCGATGGGGGCTCGGCCGTGGTTCGACGTCGCGGCCGCGCGGGGCGTAATTCTGGGGGTGGCTCGTTCTTTTTCGGGCCAGGAGTTCCATCATGGCGAAGACCATTACCGGCACGACGATTTCCGGCGGCTACACGCTGACCAACGCGGCTTATACGCCTTTTTATGTCGCGGCGGGCGCGGGATTGACCAATGCTTCGGGCACCGCGCTGGTGAACCAACTCGCGGCGGGGTGGTCCATCGACAACGCGGGTTTGATCGCCGGGGCGGGTGCCACCGGCATTGGCCTCGCCGCGAATACCGCTGGCACCGTCGGTAACGAGGCGAGCGGATTGATCGCCGGATATAGTTTTGGCGTGTCGCTTGGCACGGCCGGGACGGTTCTGAATCATGGCCTGATCTCCGCCATCAAAAATTCAGGCACTTCGGCCGTGTATTTCACCGGGCCGCCTCGTCTGACCGCGACGTCCGCGGGCGTCGCGACCGGTGGCGGACGCGTGGTTAATTACGCCGGCGCGACCATTTCCGGATCTTTGGCCGGTGTCGGGCTGAACGGCGCGGGTACGCTGGTGAACGGCGGCTCGATCCTCAGCGGCACCAGCGTCGCGGCTGGATACGGCGTGATCGTGGGAAATGGCGGCGCCGTTACGAACCAGTCCGGTGGCCTGATCGGCGCGGGTAAGTTTGGCGTCGTTGGGTTCGGGCCGCTCGCGGTTTCGAACAACAGCGGCGGCACCATCTCGGCCGCCGGCGTGGGTGTGGTCTCCTATTACCAGCCCGCGACAATCGTCAATTCCGGCCGGATCGCAGGGGTCGCGGCGTATGGCGTTCGGATGAACGCCGGCGGCTCGGTCGATAACGCGGCGAGCGGCGCGGTCATTTCCGGCGCGGCGTTCGGTGTCGTGGTCAGCGGCGCCACGGGCTCCGTGTCCAATCTGGGATCGATCCTCTCGACCGCCTCCGTGGGCGGGACGGGCTTGCTACTGAACGCGGGCGGGACGCTGACCAACCTCGACTCAGGGAAGATCGCCAGCGGCGGGTATGGCGTCAACATCGCCAATGGCGTGGGCACGGTCGACAATTTCGGCACGATTTCCAGCACCAGAACATTCAACGGCGCGGGCGTGAACCTGCGGGCTGGCGGCACCGTGACCAACGAGGGCGCGACAACGCTCCATCCCGCCGGTCAGATATCGGCGAAATGGATCGACTTTCAATTCGGCCGCGCCACTATCAATGCCGGCGGCACGCTGATCAACAGTGGCACGATCCAGGCCACGGACGGCACGAACGGCGCGGGCGTCTGGATCCACGGCAATGGACTCGTCATTAACAACGAAGGCGGGGTCATCGAAGGCGCGACCAGCGGGACGGTCTCCGGCGGTCCCCTGAACGGCGTCGCGGCCGGTCCCTTCGGTATCGTCGCCTACTACACGACCACCATTATCAACCGCGGAATCATCGGCGGTTCGGCCTATGCGGTCGATTTCACCACCAACAACACGACCCAGACCGCCACCGGCGGGCTGATCGAGATCGCGCCGGGCGCCACATTCCAGGGGGTCGTGCTCGGCGCCTCCAACGGCAATACCGGCGCGGGCAAGGCCGCGAACGCCTATGCCGCGCTGGGGACGCTGCAACTTCTGTCGGGCGCTTCGACCGGCACGATCGCCGGGTTTGGCTCCCATTACCGGAATTTCGGCAACATCGTTGTCGATGTCGGCGCTCAGTGGAGTTTGGGAGGGACCGTCGGGACCGAAACGACCGTCACCTTCGCGTCAGGTGGCGACAGCAGCCTGACTCTGGCCAACGCCGCCGCGATGCAAGGCACGATCTCCGGCTTCCGCGCGGGCGACACGCTGTCGCTGGCGGGGATCACCACCAGTTCCGGGCTTTTTCCCATTACGATGGACAGCAGCGACCTGCTGACTCTCACTGGGGCCGGCATCGTCCTCCATTTCGACAGCTCGGCCACAGGGCGCAACTTCTCGCAGGTCGTGTCAGGCGGGCAGACCAACATCACGGTGTCCTGCTTCGCGCGCGGCACCTCGATCGAGACACCGGACGGCCCGGTGAAAGTGGAAGACCTGACAGAAGGCCAGAAGGTCGTGACCCACGCCGGAGACGCCGTGCCGATCGTGTGGATCGGCCAGCGCGAGATCGATTGCCGCCGTCACCCCGACCCCGCCGCCGTCCTACCTGTTCGCGTTCATGCCGGGGCTTTCGGGCGCGGGGCGCCGTCGCGCGATCTGCTGCTCAGCCCCGACCACGCAGTTTATCAGGAAGGTGTGCTGGTGCCGATCCGCTGCCTGATCAACGGCACATCGATCCGCCAGGAGACCGTCGCCAGGGTGTCCTACTTCCACATCGAACTGCCCGAACACGATATCATTCTGGCGGAAAACCTGCCGGTGGAGTCCTACCTGGACACAGGTGACCGGGGGAATTTCGCCAATGGCGGCCAGCCCATGACCCTGTTCCCCAACTTCGCGGCGCGGCGCTGGGAAATGGCGGGGTGCGCGCCGCTGATCCTGGCGGGTCCGAAACTGGAAGAGGTGAAGCGCCGGCTGACCCCTCGGTTGAACAGCCGCTATACCTACTACTGACTGGCGGCGACGGCCTTGGCGGCGGCGGCCATCGGAACTGACCAGTCGCCGGTGACGGTCTGACGGAATAGCGTCACCGAGGGGTACCAGGGCGTGTCGCTCCGCTCCAGCAGCCAGCGCCAGTCCGGCGCGCGGGCGATCAGGATGAAGGTCTTCTTCCCCATGGCGGCGGCGACATGGCCCACCGACGTATCGACGGTCACGACCATGTCCAACGACTCCATGATCGCCATCGTGTCCTCGAAATCGCCGATTTCGGCGCCCATGTTGACCAGCGGCGCGGCGCCGAAATAGGTGCTGGCCTGGGACGCGGCGGGCCCTTTCTGGAGCGCGACCAGGGCGATGCCGGGCACGGCGGCCAGAGGGGCGAAGGCGGCGAGACCGGCGGAGCGCCAGCGGTCGTTGTTATGCGTGGGGCGGCCAGCCCAGACGATGCCGATCCGCCGCTTCGAACGCGGCGTGAGGCGGTCGAGCTTTTCTTTCCAGGCCTCGACCCGCGCGGGATCGGCGCGGAGATAGGGTTCCGTGCCGATCATGCGGTCCGGGCGGGTGCCGTGCAGCATGGGGAGGCCGGACAGGGCGCGGAACGCCTTGAACGGTGGCGCGTGACGCCATTCCGTGAAGACGTTCGCCTGGGGGTAAACCTGACGGAGGAATGGCACGACCTCGGGTGCCGCCGCGACCGCGATGTGCGGGCAAAGGGTGGCGGCCCAAGGGATGTAACGGGCGAACTGGATGACGTCGCCAAACCCCTGGTCCGCGATTAACATGAGAACGCCGCCGTCGAACGGCGTGCCATCCCAGCGCGGCTGAGTCGTGGGCGGCATCAAAGGCGCGTTACCCGGCAGGTCGAAGCGCCACTGGTATTCTTCCCAGCCGCGCGCCCACTCGCCGCGCAGCAGCAGGGCCTCGGCGAGCTGGAAATGCGGGCCGGGCATGAAGGCGTCGATCTTCAGCGCCGCTTCGGCGGTGGCGATGCAGTCGTCGAGTTCCAGGCGATGGTACTGGATGACCGCGAGGTTGTGCAGACACACCGGATCGTCCGGTGCCAGCGCCGCCGCCCGCCGCGCCGCCGCGACCGCGTCGTCGAAACGGCCAAGGGCGCGATAGACCTCGGAGATATTTCGCAGGTACAGGCGGATATCGACGCCATGGGCGATGGCGCGCTCGATCTTGGCGAGCGCCTCCTCCCGCCGGTCCATGCGGAAATCGACGATCCCGGAGAGGTGGAGAGCGTCCGGCTCGTCCGGCGCCACATCCAGCGCGCGTCGCAACAATCGGTCGGCGAAGGCGAAGTTTTTCTCGGCCTCCAGCCTCGCGGCGAGTGTCAGGACATCGATCAGGGGAAGCGGGACATCGATGCTCATGGCGGGGGCGGTGTGCCCGCGGACGGCGGGTCAATCAACGGTATAGCCCAACCGTTCGATGATCGGGCGCAGGATCTCGATCGCCGGGCCCAGATGCTTCCGGTAGTGTTTGTAGCGGTAAAGCGAACGGTCGTAGAGCGGCTCTGTCACCTGCGCGTAGCTGGCGGTGCGCGCGTAGCGCCGGTTTTCGTGGAAGCGCAGGGTGTTGCCATCGAAGGGCAGGCCGGCGAAATCCAGGATCTGACGCACGGTTTCTTCCTGGTTTGTCACCATCGTTTCGTATCGCACCGGCAGATAGCGCAAGGCCATTTCGTTACGATAATGCGCGACCAGTTCCGACACCCGGACGAAATGCAACGCCGCGGTTTCCAACGCCGAGGCGCAGAAGAACCCATGCGTGAAGTGGTTCGCCATCGACGAGATCATCACGTCCAGCGGATGCCGGATCACGTGGATCAACGGGGACGCGGGGAACAGCAGCGCGATCAGGCCCAGATGTGTCTCGTTCAGGGGCATCTTGTCGGTGAACCAGGACGCGCCCGGCTCCACGACGTCCATTTGCGCGACTTTTTGCAGGTAATAGTCTCGCAGGTTGTCCAATCCGTCGCGCTGATCGCCCATCCACAGTTCCGCCAGCGCTTCCGGGTATGTCAGCGGGCTGTTCAGCATGCGTGGCATGATGTTGACGATATCGTTGATCAGCGGCAGTTCGTCGCCCGCGCTGATCGCCGGATGGGCCGACAGGGTTTGTTCCACCAGGGTTGTGCCCGATCTGGGAAATCCCAGCACGAAGATCGGCTGCGGCACGTCGGTGCGGACTCCGGCCCGCGGCAGCAGGGACAGCCGCCCGGACATGAAGAACCCGCGCAGGCGGGAGATCAGGTTGTCCGCCACGGGATCCAGGTAGGCGTTGCCGCCGATCTCCCGCGCCAGGCGCTTGCCCTCGACGAAGGCGGCCCAGGCCTCGTCGTGGCGGTTGAGCTGGTCGAGAAAGCGGCCTTTTTCGGACAGTTCGGTTGCCCCAAGTCCGATGCCGCCTCCGGCGCTTTCGGCCACCGCCTGACGATCCAGCAGCGCCAACGCCTCGTCGTGCCGTTTCATGCGTCCCAGCACCACGGCCCGGGTTAACGTCGCGGCGGGATCATTGGGGGAAAACGCCTCGAGACGGTCGAGTTTTTCCGCCGCGGAGTCGAAATTCCGGTCGGCTTCCTCCAGCCGCGCCCATCCCAGCAGGGTTTCGCGGATTTCCGGGGCGGCGGCGGTGGATTCCTCGTACAGCGCGCGGGCTTCTTCCATGCGGCCCTGGTTTTTCAGACACCAGGCGAGGTTCGCCAGCACGATCGGATCGCGGGTGCCGGCGATCTTCAGCACTTCGCGGTAGTGGTATTCGCCAAGGCGCGGCCGTTGCGCCTCGGTCATGATCATGCCCATGAGGTTGTGCGCCTGCGCGGCCTGTGGCGCAATTCTGATGGCATTGCGCGCGTGGATCTCGGCCTCGCCCAGCGCGCCTTTGCGCATGAGCAACAAGGCGAGTTCGTTGGTCGCGTCGAAGTTGTTAGGGTCGAAATGCACCAGGCGGCGCAACAACGCTTCCGCGGCGGCGGCTTTGCCTTGTTCCTTGCGGATCGAATACAGGACCGAAAGGGCGCCGGGCCGGTCGGGGGCGAGTTCCAGGACGTCCAGGCAGAGTTGTTCCGCGACGTCTTTGGCGCCCTGCTGGTAGGCTTGCACCGCGCGCTCCACCAGCGGAACGAGGTGCCGCGTGGCCTCGGCCGGCGGGATGGCGGCGAGTTGCAGTGCGCAGCAGCGTTCGGAGCGAAGACCGCTCCCGCAGGGGCACGTGGACGAGGGAGCGTTCATGGCCGGAAGGTTTATCCCGCGCCCATGCCGGACTTCAAGGGCCATGCGGCGATGGCGCCGCCGGGTCGAAGCGGCCTTTCCAGAGGTGTCCGCCTCAGCCCTGTGGGCCGGCGGACCGGACCAATTTGGCTTCGCTGTCCCCCCGGACATAGCCGCGGCAATGCGAGCAGTAGAAGTTCGCGATCGCCGGGTTATGCGCGCGGATCAACCCGATTAACCGGCTGAGCCAGATGTTGGTGTGTTGAAACCAGGAGGTGCGGTTGCGGATCGTGACGTAGTGGGGCAGCCATTGCATGCCCGCGTGGGGGCCGCCGAGAGCGTTCAGAACGCGGTTGATTTCGACATAGGTATGCGCTTCCGGCTCGGCTTCGTAATGGGAGCCGACGGCCTTGCCCAGAATGTAGTCGCGGCAGTCGGCGCCGGCCGCGAATTGGTGGCGCGGATCGATGTTGGGCGGATTGCCGCCGTTTTGACCGGCGATGACACGAAATCCGCCGGTTGGGCCGCGTGGCATCTGGTGGGCGTTGCCGGCGGCGGCGAAGAATTTGACGCTGCACCCGGCGGGAACACGGAAGCGGTAATCGCGGCTGTGCGGCGTTCCGCCATGCGCGATAATGAAACAATCCGCCACCGCGCGGCCCGCGGGGCTTGGGAAAAGATACGCGTTCTCGCCAAGCCGTTCGGTACCCGCGGGCAGTTGCATCGACATGTTGGGCCGCCTTTTGGTTGGGCCGCGCGCGCCGCGCGCGGGTCAGTTGGCCTCTTCTGGCGGTTGCCGGGTTGGGGCCACGAACCGCCGGTGTATCGCTCCGAGCCCGATCAGCGCCAGCCCCAGGCCGAGGAACGATAGCACGCGCCAGAGGCCCGTCAGCCCGGACATATCGATCAGGAAGACCTTGGCGCAGACGATCGCGACCACGCCGAGCGCGGCGAGGCGCGGTCCCCGGTTGGCGGTCCGGATGCCCAGCGCCATCAGCCCGATGCCATAGGCGAGCCAGGCGCCTGACCAGGCCCACAGTTCCGCGTCCGCGATTTCCGGCGCTCGCCACAGGAAACCCATGCGCGTGGGGTGAAACAGTTGGTGGACCTGTAACGCGATCCAGACAAATCCGGCGGCGGGCGCGTAAAGCGCGAGTGCCCGGCGCCATGGCGGATTGTCCAGGCGCGTCCGGGCGAACAGTGCCAGGCCCGCGGGTGCCAGGTAACCGGCCGCGAGGGCGAGAATCGGTGAGTGGGCGCCGGTGACGAAGGGGTTGAAGATCAGCAGACACAGCGCGCCCAACGACGCCGTGGCGCCAAGGACCTTGCTCGCCGCCGCCAGCATGGGCCGGCCGGTGCGCCGCGCCAGCAGCAGATACGCCACGGCCTGTGCCGAGAGGGTCGCGACGTGCCAGGCGACTTCGTTGAAGCCGAACAGCTCCGTCATGCGTCCGGTGCCGAACCCGTGGCGGAGTTCCAGCGCCACGAAGATCGCCGCCAGGGCCGCGGCGCCCACCTCCAGCAGCGCCACGGCCCGATCGTCCGCGCGGCGGCGGAACATCGCAGCGGTCGCCGCGAAGGACGCCGCGGGCAAGGCGTGGCTGGCGATCAGTCCGTTCGCGAGGGGCAGGTGCCCCAGCGCGTAGTCGAGGATGTACCAGTTTCCCATGGCCCGGAGCAGCACCACGGCGCCGACGGCCATCGCGACCTGGCGCAGGGCGGGCAGGTCCGCGCGGGCCTCGATCCACGCCAGCGCCGGGAGGAAGGCGGCCACGGCCAGTGTCAGCCACTGGTCGCGCAGCAGCATCGCGAACCCGAGCGCCAGTGCCGCGGTCGCGCCAGCGGCATGGATTCCGGCGCGTTGGCGGGCATTTTCCGCCGCCGCGCGCGCCGAGGCCGCGGTCAGTCCGGCCGCCAGCGCCAGTGCCGCCGCGGCCCATGCCAGAGCGGTCTGGAACCCGGCGATGCGGGTGTAGGCGATCGTCAGAACGAGGACGGGTATGGCGGCGGGGAGTGCCGACCAGTGCAAGGGCCGCGGCGTGCGCCGTTCGAACCAAAGACCCGCGACGGCGTGGAAGCCCGCGAACACGGCGGCGGCCGAGAGCAGCGGCCACAACGACGCGGGGGCCCAGGCGCCCATGAAAACGGTATGCAGGCCGCTTTCGAGGGCGACCGTGTCCCCGGTTGGCGCCCATGCCGGCAGGTCCCAGACCGCCAGGGCCGCCAGACCGAACGCGGCGGCGATCCAGGGCATCCGGTCCAGCCGCGCCTCGGTCGCGCCGCGCCAGATCGCCAAGGGGGAGAGCGCGAACAGCGCCAGCCGTGGCGCCATGCCGGGTGCCAGTGCCTCCAATGTCAGACCGGCGCACCCCAGGACCGCGAAGGGCAGCCAGGCCAGTTGCCGGCCGATCGGATGGTCGAGCGCGGCCGGGGGCAGAAAAAGCAAATTCAGGGCAGCGGCGGCGGGCACGAAAACGGCCGCCGCCCAGGAGTCGGCGCCGCCCATGAAGGCCGCCTGCCAGATCCAGAGCGCGCCGGCGATCGTCGTCGCCCAGGCCAGCCAGGTCCAGGCGGTGTGGCGTACGACCCAGAGCGCGGCGGCCGACACCACGAACAGGTAGGCGAACAGGCCGGGCCAGGACGGCGGCCCGGCCGCGACCAGCGCGGGCGACACGAAGGCGCCGGCGATTCCCGTCGCCGCCGTCAGCGGACCGTAGCGGAGCGACGCCCCCATCGCGATGAAAGAGGCCAGTGCCATCGCCGTGAAGGCGGCGAGGGGGGGCAGCAGGTCGTAAAATGGACCGGCGCCATAGGCCGCCCCGAACAATATCGCGGTTCCCCCCGCGGCGAGTCCGGCCGGTGCCTGGTCCGCGCCAAGGCGGCCTTCCGAGATGGGCGCGGGCCGCCGGTAGAGCCACTCGGCCCCAGCGAGCAGTGCAAGGCCGAGCAGTCCCGCCAACGCGCATCGCGTTCCGGGTCCCAGCAGACCTTGGTCGACGGCGTGGCGGATCAGGAATACGCCCGACAGCAGCAACGCCGCGGAGCCAAGCCAGACTCCCCATTTCGCGGTCAGCAAGGTTTCCAGGTCGAGTTTCGGGGTTTCGCGCGCGGGTGAGGTAGGGATTTCCGGTGGCGGGTCGGCGGGGGCAGGGGGGTCTTCGACGGGCGCGATGTCTACCGTCGCGGGGATTGTCTCGGGGACCGCGGCGGGGATGGGCGGTGCCGGGTTTTCCCGCTCCTCCATCAGCCGGCGCAGCGCGCGGAGTTCGGCATGAGCGGCGTTCGCCCGGAAGAAGCCGATCGCGCCCAGGATGGCGCAAACAGCCAGCAATACATCGATGAAGAAGGAACTCGCCATGGCGTAAGGGGGGCCTGGTCTGGCCGCCGGGTCAAGCGGGTTCTCGCGGCGCCGTCTTCGGGCGAAGGCCGCGACGCGGCGGTGGGCCGGAAAACCGCGGTTCATTCATCCGAATTGTGATCTACTTCACGGAAAATTTCCGCGCTATCCGGTATCGTCCGAAATGTCCGAGCCACCGATACGTTATTCGACGCGAACAGGAGAGCAAGCGGTAAACATTCCCGAAAAGCCAGATCCTAACACACGTGGAACAGTCGAAAAGTCGAACGTTCAGCGTCGCGACGCTTTTCGTGATCGAAAGGCTCTCCGCGCGAGCATTGCGCCTGTGTTCACCGGGATGCCGCCGTGCCCGGCGCCAGCCGGAGAGGTTGAGCGCGGATGTCGGTTCTCGTCGGCCACGATTCGTGGCCCGGTCCGATTTGCCGCGCTTGCAAGACGTGAGATCGAGACAAGGAGGTTTCGCGTTTGACGGCGTCAATGCGAATCAGTGACCGATGATTTGGGGATATCTGTATTAACGAAAGAGGCCGGCCTCAATCGCGCAAATAACTCCCGCTGGGCGGATGAAATCTTGCCGTGGCTATTCGGCTGCAAAGTTTTGTATGGATGGCTCCGGCGATACGGAGGCGCCAACGGAACTTCTGAAAATCCGGCCGTCCGGACGATCCCGTCCGGTCGCGGGATGCTCCGTTTCATCTTTTTCCGGATATTCCGTTCCGACTCGCAACAGGTCGAGGCGCTTGATTTCGTCGTAAATCAATCTGGTGCGTTCGGAGGACGACAGGGTGGCCCATGTCTCCCATGTGTGTGCGAGACGCACATTCTCGATGGCCTGAATTGGCACGCTTTTCATGCTGTTTACCCTGACATGCCTTGGCGTGGAGGAATCTATCTCGATGGAAACGAGATTGTTTTTGTAGACGTATTTAAATGCAACCAATATATAAAGTCAAGATAAATATTAATTGAAAAAATTCAGGCGTCATGGATACGACGGAGCGATCCAACTTTGAACCGCGGCAACCGCGCGTGGAATTGTGTAATTATTTATTGGGCCGGCACAATCGGGTATTACGCAAAATAAACGCGCGAGGTTCCATGCCGGCGCGGCTCCGCGGTGGCACCGGCATGCAATCGGCGCATCGATCCCGGCGGCGCCAGAACAGCGTGCCGCGGCCCGGAGCAACAACCAGCGAATCCCCGGCCTCGCCGGCAGTGGCGCGCGGGCCTTGAGTCGACGGTGTCAGGTTCCTCGCACGAGGCGGCCCGGCAGGGCGCCAGTCGGGGCGCCACCGCGGTAGACAACCTCGCCGGACACGATCGTCGCCTCGAACCCCTCTGTGCGTTGCATCAGACGTTTGCCGCCGGCGGGCAGGTCATAGACGATTTCCGGGCCGCGCAGGCGGAGCTTGTCGTAATCCAGGATGTTCAGATCGGCTTTCTTGCCCACCTGAACCAAGCCCCGGTCGGTCAGGCCGATCGCGGCGGCGTTGTCGGCGGTCAGGCGTTTCACGATCCAGGACACCGGGAACAGCGCGCCACGCCCGCGATCGCGGGTCCAATGGGTCAGCGTATAACTGGTGGCGGTCGCGTCGCACATGATGCCGACATGGGCGCCGCCGTCGCCAAGCCCGATCAGCGTGTTGGGATCGGCGATCATGTCGCGCACTACGTCCAGGTTACCCGCCGCGTAGTTCGTCACAGGCAAATACAGGATCCCCCGCCCGCCGTTTTCCAGCAGCAGATCGTAGGCCACTTCCTCCGGGGTCCGGCCTTCGCGCGCGGCGCGGGCGGCGACGCTGTTCTCGGGCGCGGGTTCGTAGTCCGGCGGATCGCCCAGGGGGAACATGCGGTCCCAGCGCTCGACGCGGCGGGCGCGGCGGCTGCCCTCGAAGGCTTCGGACAGGACGCGGGCGCGGAAGGCGGGATCGCGCAGGGACACCAGACGTTGTTCGAAAGCCTGGTTCGCGATCGCCTTGTAACTGGGCCGCCCCATGAACGGGTTCTGCGACAACTCGAACCCCAGCAGCACGCTGGTGGGCCGCGACCGGACCTGGCCGGTGATGCGCAGACCGGCGGCGTTGGCTTCCGCGATGCCGTCCAGCAGGTCGCGCCAACCGTTGGGGTTCGCGTCGGATTGCAGCAGGGTCAGCGTCACCGGCCGGGTGGATTCCGCGGCCAGGCGCCGGAACAGGCCGAATTCGTCCGCCTGATCCTCGAAATCCGAGACAATCTGCATCCAGCCGCGGCCGGTATCGCGCATGGCATGGGCGATGGCGGTCAGTTCCGCCTCTTCCGCCCGCAATGTCGGGATGTGTTTGCCGTCGAGCGTGCGGTGGTTCAGCGTGCGCGACGTGGAAAAGCCCAGAGCGCCGGCCCGCAGCCCCTCGGCGGTGAGTTCGGCCATGCGGTTTCGGTCCTGTTCCGTCGCCGGTTCGCGATCCGCGCCGCGCTCGCCCATCACATAAACACGCAAGGCGGCGTGCGGCACCTGCGTGGCGACATCCGCGTCGTAACGGCGGGCAGCCAGAGCGTTCAAATAGTCGGGGAACGTGTGCCAGTTCCAGGGCAGGCCTTCGGTCAGAACGACTTCCGGGATGTCCTCGACGCCTTCCATCAGTTTCACCAGCATCTCCCGCTGGTTTTCATGGCACGGCGCGAAGCCGACGCCGCAATTGCCCAGAAGCACCGTCGTCACCCCGTTCCATGTCGAGGGCGACAGCCGTTCGCTCCACGTCACCTGGGCGTCGTAATGCGTGTGCACATCCACGAAGCCGGGCGTGAGCAACTTGCCGCGGGCGTCGATTTCCTCGGCGCCTTTTGGGATCGCGCCGCCGATGGCCTGGATGACGCCGTCCGCGATGGCGACGTCGGCCTCATACGGATCGCCACCGGTGCCGTCGACGACGGTGGCGCCGCGGATGACCAGGCTGGGGGATGCGGGCATGGCGCGTGTCCTCGTGGGTTTGTCCGGAGCGACCGTATCGGGGGCGGGTGCCCGCGGCAAGTTTTGGGCGCGTCAACACTTTCTTAATCATGGCGGAACAGAATGCGCTCCGTTGGTTCGCGGCAGCGGAGGGTTCCTCATCATGGCTTCATCGCATCGCGTGTGCTTCGCCGCGGTCGGCCTCGTGGCCACGCTGGCGATCGCGCCGCTGTCCGCATGGGCGGGCGGTCCACCGGAGACCGCGGCGATCGACCGCATTCTGGGCCAGATCGGCGCCCCCGACGAAGCCGTGCTGCGCGAGGCGCTGGCGGCGATGGAGCGCGCCGAAGCCGGCATCCGGTCCGGCCAGGAGGGCGAAGGCCGCCGCCGTTTCGAGGAAGGGGAGACTCTGTTCGTTGCCCGCCTCACGCGGCTGGCACTGCCGGAGGGAACCCGCGCGGCGCTGCGAGCCGGGCTGGCCGACTACAGCCGTCAGGCGCTCGGCGCGGCGGAACCGCGGGTGGAATCTCTCGCGGGATTAACGGGTCGTTAGGACCTCGCCGGTAACATGATTTTGGTAACCCCATTGTTCGGGGGCGATCGGAAGGGCGAATACGATGATGGCGATACATGAAATGAAGAAGGCCCGGTCATGGTTGCCGCGCCTCGCGCTGGCCGGGGCCGCTTTATTTTCTTCCGCGGTCTGGGCTGGACCGGCGGAACCGGATCTCGCGGCGATGAAGGGCAGGTATCAACGACCGGCCGGCGTACCCTTTCCTCGGGACAATCCGTTTTCGGAAGCCAAGGCGGAACTGGGGCATAAATTGTTCTTCGACCCCCGTGTGTCCGGCCCGTCCACCATGTCCTGCGCATCGTGTCATAACCCTGCCTTGTCCTGGGGCGACGGGTTGCCGACCGCGGTCGGTTCGGCCGCCAACGTCCTCGGACGCCGGTCGCCCACGATCCTCAATCTCGCCTGGGCGGATGCGTTGATGTGGGATGGACGTGCGGGGTCGCTGGAAGAACAGGCCACGGGCCCCATGCAGGCGCCGGGCGAAATGAACCAGACCATGCCGAAATTGATCTCGATTCTCGGGGGGATACCCGGTTACCGGGCCGCGTTCCAGTCGGCGTTCCCGGGCGAGGGGATCACCGAAAAGACCATCGCCAAAGCAGTCGCGACGTACGAACGTACCGTGGTCAGCGGCGATGCGCCGTTCGACAAATGGATCAAGGGCGACGAAACCGCGATCGACGATGCCGCCAAACGGGGCTTCGTCGCATTTAATACCAAGGGCAATTGCGCTGCCTGTCACTCCGGCTGGCGTTTCACCGACGACAGTTTCCACGACATCGGCCTGCCGGATGCCGACCTTGGACGTGGCAAGCTGGTGGAAGGCGTGGAACCGCTGCGGTATGCGTTCAAAACACCTGGATTACGAAACATCGCGTTGCGCGCGCCGTATATGCATAACGGATCGGTCGCGACGTTGCCTGACGTGGTCCGGCATTACGACGGCGGTTTCCGGAAGCGCCCCAGTCTGTCGGCGGAGGTTTACAAGTTGAACCTGTCGCCGAAGGAAGTCGAAGAAATTGTCGCGTTCATGAAAACTCTCACCAGCACCGATGCGACGATAGCCGTGCCGGTCCTGCCCAGAGCGGAGGTTACGCAATGAAACCGGTGAAACATGTTGCCATCGCGATTGTCTGCGCCGCCGCCCTCATGGGAGGCGCCCGGGCGGTGGAGACGATGGTGGGACAGAAGGGCAAAATATTCACGCCAGACGAAATATCCCGGGCGAAGGGCGAGACTCTGCGTATCGCGAACGACGATAGTATTCCGCATAATGTTCAGTTCGTCAGCCCGTCGGGGGATAAGAAGAATCTCGGGCTGCAAATGCCGGGAGATCACGCGGACGTCGCCGTCGATCAGATTGGCGATTACCAGGTCGTTTGCGGCATCCATTGTCAATCAGCGTTGAATAGTTTCCAGGTCACAGCGCCCAAAAGTTTCCAGTTGGTCAGCCCGATTTCGTTTGTTTTTTGCGCTGCTTGAAGCGGAAGGAATCGTTCCCGGTTTCCAGGATGTCGCAGTGGTGGGTAATGCGGTCGA
>CANJJS010000019.1 GCA_947474705.1 Acetobacteraceae bacterium
GGATCGCGGTCGGGATGCGAGCAGCCAGGCGCGATCCCCGACCATTCCGGTTTCGCGCCGCGCGGAAACAACTGAAAATAGCGCGACGACCGGCTGGATGTCTGAAGATCGTAAACCCGCGCGAAGCCCGGCGCGCGCAGCATGCGGCGCAGCCGCAGAACCTCCGCGACATTCCACCAGGCCGGCCGTGGATCGACCAGTACCTCGTCGAAAAACGGTGCCTCCCGCAGCCATCCGGCATAGGGCGCGGTGGTCAGCACACTGATCCGCGCGCCCATGTGGAACGCCCGGATCGCGGCGAAGGCGTTCAGCGACAGCACGATATTGCCCAGCGCGCCCAGCTTGACGATGAGAATCGGGCGTTCAGACACGGGCGAACCCATGTCTCGAACCGGGTTGCGGCGGGATTTGTATCCGTGTATGAGACTGTATCGTCTCAAAGACGATAATTATCGAAGCCCAACGATCCTGGCCTCGCGAGGGAAGGGGGCGTTCACTGGAGGAGACGGGTGCGATGGTGGCTTCCTTCATACAGACCCTGATCATGGCCGCGGCTTGTACAGGTGTCGTCGCATGCTCACAACAACAGGCCGGGAAGCCCGAAAGTCCGGGCACGCGGCGGGCGCGCCTGTGCATCGCCGGCGGGCAGCCCGGCCGCGGCGCGCTGTCCGACCCCGCTTTTTGGGCGATCACCGTGTCCAACGACGGTGGGCTGTGTCCGCATGTCCGCGATTGGGCCGAGGGGTTCGAGGTCGCGCCGCCGCCGCGTCATGGCGAGGTCACGCAGGAGACGCGGAACGGCAAGACCATCGTCTCCTACCGCGCCGAACCTGGCTATATCGGCAGCGACGGTTTCGGGCTGCGTCATCCTGGAAAGCGGGTCAGCCTGTCCTATTTGGTCGGCGTGCTGCCCTGACGCGGGACTCGCGTCAGAACAATTCCCGCCAGGTCCGGCGGTGGCCGGTGTCGATCTCCGCGACGACGCTCATCCCCGCGCGGAAGGCCGGATCGTCGGGCTTGCGCTCGCACTTGATGCGGACCGGGATGCGCTGCACCACCTTCACCCAGTTGCCCGAGGTGTTCTGCGCCGGCAGCACGGAAAACTCCGAACCGCTGTTGGGCGCGATGCTTTCGACCGCGCAGTTCCAGTGGCGGCCCGGGTAGGTATCGATGGTCAGCACCACCGGATTGCCCACCTGGACATGGGTCAACTCGGTCTCCTTGGGGTTGGCCTCAACCCAGGTGCGCTCGGTCGACACAAGGCCGAAGGCCGCGGTCGATGCCGCCAGATACATGCCCGGCTGCACCGTCTCCACCTGCGTCACGACCCCGGAGAAGGGCGCGTAAATCACCGTGTGGTCCAGTTGCCGTTGCGCCTCGTCCAGCCGCGCCTTGGCCTGGAGGTAGTCCGACATGATGTGGACATCGACCTCCGGATTGCCGCCCAGCCGCGCCAGATGCACCGCGGCGGCCAGTTTCAGCGACTCGACCGCCTGTTGGTTGGTGGCCAGCAGGAACCGGGCATTGTCGTATTCGGCCCGGGTCACGCCCCCGCTCTTCACCAGCGAGGCCAGCCGGTCGGTGTTGGCCTGATCCGACACCACCTGGGATTGCTTGACCTCCACGTCGCGCAGCATCTTCTTGTATTCGAGCTTCATCGCGTTGAGGCTGGAGACAATGCCGCCCAGATTGGCCCGCGCGCCCATGACGGAAAGCTCGAACGGCCGGGGGTCGAGCCGTAACAGCACGTCGCCCTTTTTAACGCGTTGGCCTTCCCGGACCGGAACCTCCATCACGATGCCCGCGACGTCCGTGGACAGCGCCTCTTTCGCGGCGCGGATATAGGCATTGTCGATCGAGACGTAACGCCCGCCATTGATCCAAAACAGCAGCGACCCCGCGACGACGATGCCGATCCCCCCCAGCATCAGGATGGGGCGGAGAATGCGGCGCATGTCCCGGCGGCGGGACTTGCCGCCAACCGCCTGTTCGCCGACTCGCGGATTTTCCGTGGCGGTGGCCTGCGACATCAGACGGCCTCCCGCGTCGCGGGGAGGGACGGGACATCCCGTATGCGCGCGGAGTGAGCATCCCGGGTCAAAGTGGCTTTCATCCGCGCGAGCGCCTCGATCATGATGGTCTGACTCTGTTCGTCGACGCCGTCAGTGACCATCGAGGCCATGTCGGCGCGTTGTTCGTTGATTTCCAGCAGCACCTCATGCGCGGGCTGGGAGAGATGAAGCCGCCAGATCCGGCGATCCCGTGGGTCGGGCCGGCGTTCCACCATCCCGCGGCCCTCCAGCCGGTCCACCAGACGCGCCACCGTGATCGGCTCCACCTCCAGCAACTCGGCCAGTTCCTTCTGCGAAATGCCCGGCTGACGGTCGAGCCAAATCAGTATGCCCCATTGCGCGCGCGTCATGCCATGCGCGCGCGCGCGCTTATCGGCATCGACCCGCACCAGACGCGCGACATCGTGTAACAGAAACAACAAATCGCGCTCGAACTCGGCCAACGGCACTCTCCTCGGTCGGCCGCGATGATATCGACCGTGGGAACGGCTGACTCTCCCACTCAGTCATGGTTCGATCGGGCCACCGGGCGCGGCACGGCGATCGGTCATTCGTCCTGACGGGTGGTATTATAAGCGACGTTATGATGACACCGCCATCCCACTGTCCATGCGCCCCACGCGACTCCGCCGCGCGTGTCTGCTATGGCCCCCGGGCATACGGTTTTCACGAACAAAGGGGGCAACAATGGCCGGCGCGACAACCTGGCTGGCGGTGGCGGCGGGCGGCGCGCTCGGCAGCGTGGCACGGTTCTGGATGACCGGCGCGGTCGCGGCGCTGATGGGCGCCCGCTTCCCCTGGGGGACACTGCTTATCAATGTGTTGGGATCGTTTGTCATCGGCGCCACGGCGGGCCTGACTCTCACACCCGAGCGCATGGGGCTGCACCCGGATGTCCGGGTCTTCGTCATGGTCGGGATATGCGGGGGGTTCACGACGTTTTCGTCGTTCAGCCTGCAAACACTGGAACTGATCCAGGGCGGCGATTTGGCACCGGCATTCCTCTATATCGCCGGGTCGGTACTCTTATGTCTGCTGTTCGTCTGGTTCGGATGGTGGCTGGGCCGGCTCTGAACCGGCCCATCACTCACTCAATCGACCCGGATCGAGGTCGCCTCGGGACCCTTGGCCCCCTGCACGACATCCATCCAAATGGTCTGACCTTCGGCGAGCTGGGATACCCCGGCACGCTGCAGCGCGGACGCATGCACGAACACGTCCTTTCCACCTTCCGACGGCGCCACGAAGCCAAAGCCCTTGGTGGCGTTATACCACTTCACGATGCCCTGCATCTCGACCGACGGACCGGCCGGCGGACCACGCCGAGGCGCGCCACCCATACCAGCCCCTGGGCCGCCACCGGGGCCCATGCCACGGTCGCCACCCATCCCGGCGGGACCACGCGCCGGCGCGCCACGCGGGGTCGCGGTGCTTTCGTCAACCGAAATCACCTCCGACACCTGACGTCCCTTCTGACCCTGCCCAATCCGCACCCGCAGCGAAGCCCCGGGGCTTACCGCGTTGTGACCGGCCGAGTTCAGCGTGTTGGCGTGCAGAAAAGCGTCGCCGGACCCATCGGACAGGGCGACAAACCCAAATCCTTTTTCCGGGTTGAACCACTTCACCGTCGCATCGTGCTCAGGTCCGAAGCCAGCCGAAGACGGCCAGGATTGCACGGGACGCGGCATGTCCCCAGGCGGAGCGCGATCGAAGGCGAAATCGTCATCGAAGCCGCGGCGCCGGGGCGGGCGTCCACGTCCGCGGTTGTTCATATTCAAGAGACCGTCGTCCTCATGACCAAAGGCGTTGCACGAGCCGTACCCGAACGTAAACGATAAATTAACTTACAAACCGGTAGCGGCATCGTGGCCACCTTACACCGGCACGGAATGGGAAACAACATCCACGACGCCACATTTTCACCAGAATCGGATTCAGGCATCCAGCCCCCGGTCCGCCTCCGCCGCCGCGTCAATCTCCTCGCCGGTCCCTGGGTCAATCCCTGGATCAATCGCGCCCAACCCCAGATCGCGCAACTTTCCGCCAATCGCCCGCGTCCGCGCCCGCGCCCGCTCGATCGTGCCGCTGAACGCCCCCGCCTGACGCGCCAAACGCTCCAACACATCGTCCATTTTCAAAATTTCCACCCGCGTGGTGCCCAAAAGCCGCCGGATTTCGTCGGCCTTGTCCTCCAGCGCCAGAGTGACGAACCCCAAATGAACCGTCCGCAACAACGCCGGCAACAACGACGGACCCATGACCAAAACCCGATGGTCGCGACCAATCCCATCGATCAAACCGGGGATGCGGGCGATCTCCGCGTGCAGCGAGTCCGTGGGCAAATACAACACCGCGAACTCGACGGTCGTGGGCGGCAAAATATATTTGGCGGCGATCTTCTTCGCTTCGTCCCGGACACGGCGCTCCAGACCGCGTAACGCCGCCCGCTCCGCCTCGCGATCGCCCGCCTCCGCCGCCGCGATCAAACGCTCGTAATCCTCCAACGGGAATTTCGCGTCGATCGGCAGCACCGGACGATGCACCCCCCGCATCGGCATCAGCACCGCGAACTCCACCATCTCGTCGCTGTCCGGACGGACCTTGAAATTGGCCAGCCAGGATTCCGGCGGCAAAATATCGTCCAGCAACGCCCGCACCTGAGTCTCAGCCCACCCGCCACGGGTCTTCACATTCGCGAATAACCGCTTGATGTCGCCAATTCCCGCCGCGACCGCGCCGACCTCGCCGATCGCCTTTTGCACGGCGGCGAACTGGTCGATCACCCGGGCGAAACTCTCGGTCATCTGCTTTTCGACCGCGGCATGCAGTTGTTCGTCCACCGCGCGGCGCAAGCCGGCCAGGCTGAGATCGTTCGCCTCGCGCATATCGCGCAACCGGGTCTCCAACGCGCCACGCATCTGCTCGACACCCAACGCGAACGCCCCGCGCGCGGACGCGGCGGCGACGGCGGCATCGGTCGCGGCGGTGTGCACGGCCGCGCGAGTCGCCTCGGCTTCCGCCCGCGACGTCTGTGCCGCCTGCTCCGCCAAAGCCCGCACCGCGGCGATCGAACGGCCCTGCCGCGCGGCGACCACGGCGGCCATGATGGCGGCATAGGCCGCGAGCGCCGTCAGCAACAATGTCAGATCAGGCATCCGCGATGTCAGGTCAGCCATGGGTCCGGCCTCTCCCGCACCGGCTTTCCCCAAATAACCGGGCGCCGCCGCGGGTCATGGCTTGCGGGCGATGTAAATCCATTCGTCGCGCAACAGACCGAACACCACCTCGTCTTCCGGTGGCATGCGAAACGTCTCGACCCGAAACCCCGCTTCCGCCAGCCGGTCCGCGAAATCGAGTCCGTAGTACCGAACATGATCGTGCGCGCTGAAATGCGCCCAGCGCTCCGCGGACGACACGATCGCGGGATTTTCGTAAGTGGCGTCGCGCGTGGCGTTGATGGGCGTGGTCAGCAGCGCGAGCCCGCCAGGCTTCAACACCCGGAACAATTCGCGCATCGCGGCGCGGTCGTCGGGAATATGCTCCAGGACATGGTTCGCCATCACGATGTCGTAGGCCGCATCCGGCAATTTCGTGTCGGTAATGTCCAGCCGGTGCGTTACCCCCGCCTGCGCCAGATCGGCGGTCTCGTATAAAGGATTGCCACGCATCCGCCGCATGAACGCTTTTTCCGGCGCGAAATGCAGAATGCGTTTGCCTTTGAGTTTGTCCTCGCCATTTTCGGTTAGCCACAAATGCAACAACCGGTGCCGCTCACGCGATCCGCAGTTCAGGCAACGCGCGTCCCAGCGTCCGGGATGTCCGACGCTGATGAACATCCCACGATATTCGCAAATCGGGCAGGTGCGCGGCAAACGCCCGCCACGGAATTGCCGCCGGTCGTCCCACCACGCTGCGGCGAGGCGCCGTGCCCGCGTCAACATCCCCGCCATGCTCAGACCGCCGGCGGGGGAAATCGCGAAGCCCAGTGCCGCGCGATATCGATCCGCCGGGTCACCCAGACATCGGCATGGCCCAGAATGTAGTCGAGCAGCTTTTCCAGGCCGGCGGCCCGTGCCGGATGCCCGATGATCCGCATATGCAGCCCGATCGACAGCATTTTCGGCGCGACCGCGCCTTCCCGGTAAAGAAAATCGAACGCATCGCGGCAATAATGAAAGAAATCGTCGCCCGTGCCGAACACGCCGCGCCCAAATTTCGCGTCGTTGGCCGACAGCGAATAGGGCACGATCAGATGCGGCTTGCCCTCGACCTTCGTCCAATAGGGCAGATCGTCGTCGTATGCATCGGAATCGTAGAAAAAACCGCCTTCTTCCACCAGCAAACGCCGCGTGTTCACGCCCGGCCCGGACCGGCAATACCAGCCCAAAGGCCGCTCCCCCATCGTCTCCCGAATCGAGGCCACGGCCCGCGCGATCCGCGCTCGCTCGGTGGCCTCGTCGAGTTCGAAATGCTTCTCCCAGCGCCAGCCATGGCAGCACAGATCGAAACCGGCCTCGCGGATCGCCGCCGCCGCGGGGGGATTCCGCTCCAGCGCCAGCGCGCAGCCGAACACGGTCATCGGCATGTTCCGTTCCGCGAACAAGCGCAAAATCCGCCAGAACCCGGCGCGCGCGCCATAGGCGAACATTCCCTCGGCGGCCAGATCGCGTCCCACGACGCCCGGGCTCGATGCCCCATACTCCGTCAACGCCCATTCCGAGGCCGGGTCGCCATCGCCAATCGAGGGCTCCGATCCTTCCTCGAAATTCAGCACGAAATTCACCGCCAGCCGCGCGGGGCCAGAGCCGCCTGGGTTGGGCCACTCGGGATTGGGCGGATTGGCGCCGTAGCCGATGATATCGCGATCCATGTCTCGATCTTACCGCGGCACGCGCCCTCGTGCACCCCCGCGTTTGTTCGCCGCGGCTCGTGCCTGAAAAGCGGCGACGCGACGTTCGCGGTGGCCCGGCCGGGCCTGGCCATGACGATTATGCAATTATTCTCATTGGCAACGATTCATTCCAGCGAGCAACTTCGCGCCGATGGAGTTGCCCTCAGCGCCAACCCCGGACACGGCCCTCTCCAAGGGATCACCGCGCGGGGCGGAGGCCGGCGGCGAGGGTGGTTTCGTCCATTCGGGCTGTGTATGACAGGGATTTTTTGGAAGCCCAGGAGTTGATGGTGAAGTAGATGGGGACGACACCCATGTCGTGGATGGCGGTTTCGGCGGCTCGGGCGAAGTGGGCGTTGCGTTGGGGTTCGTCGAGGGTTCGGAGCGCGGCGCCGAGGGCGTCGTCGAAGGTTGGGTTGGACCAGCGGCCCCGGTTGGAGCCGCCAAGGCCGGTTTTGGCGTCGAAGGTGGCGAGAAGGGCGACGAGGGGCGAGGCGGCGTCGCCGGTTCCGACCCATCCCGAGAGGATCATGCTGAATTCGAGTTTGGTGCCGCGGGTGAACAGCATGGCGGCGGGCATGGTCTGGACGTCGGTGCGGACGCCGACTCGTGCCAGCATTTGCCCCACCGCCTGGGTTACCTGCGCGTCGCTGGGGTAACGGTCGTTGGAACCGGCCAGAACGACGCTGAACCCTTCGCCCCAACCGGCGTCTTTCATCAGTTTCTGGGCCTGGATGGGATCGTAGGGCAGCGTCGGAAGATTGGGGCTGGCGCCGGGCACGGACGCGGGCACGTATTGTCCGGCGGGCCGTGCCTGTCCGCTGAGCAGCCGGTCGACGAGGGCCTGGCGGTTGATCGCGAGGCTGAGGGCGCGGCGGACCCGGACATCTTTCAGCGGGTTACGGGCGATTTTCTCACCTTTGGCGTCGGAGATTCCGGGCGAGTCGTCGCGGGCGGAATCCATGTGCAGGTAGATGACTCGGAAAGAGTCGATCTCGTGCAGCGCGAGGTTGGGGGTGGCGAGCAGGCGGGCGCGGTCGACGGCGGGCACACCCTCGATCAGGTCGACGTCGCCGGAGAGGAGGGTGGCGACGCGGGCGCCGTCGTTGGCGATGGGCCGGCGTGTCACGCGGTCCCAGGGCTCGGCGCCGCCCCAATAGGCGTCGTTGCGGATCAGAGTGAGATAATTGGCGGCGATCCACTCGACGAATTTATAGGGGCCGGTGCCGATGGCGGCGGTGCCGTTGTTGAATTCGGCGGTGGTTTTGCCCTTGGCCGCGCGTTCCGAGACGATCGCGATGGAGGCCACGTCGTTGGGCAGCAGTGGCGCGGGGCCTTTGGTATGGATGCGGATCGTCATTGGGTCGACGATTTCGGTCCGCGCCACGGCCTTGGTGTATTGCGCGTAGGAGGATGGGCTGTTGGGCACGTTCGGCGCCCGCGCGATCGAGAAGGCGACGTCGGCGGCCGTGAAGGGCGATCCGTCGTGGAAGGCGACGTTGGGGCGGAGTTTGAACTCCCAGACGTCTTCGGCGACGGCGGACCAGGCTGTGGCGAGACCGGGTTTCAGCAGGCCGCGCGCGTCGGTCTGGGTCAGCGTGTCGAAGATATGCCGGTAGACGGCGGAGTTCGGGGAATAGACGTGGTAGTGCGGGTCGATCGAGCTGGCGTCGGTCCGCACCGCCATTTTGACCTCGGCGGCGCGGCCCGCCATGGGCCACAGCGCCGCCGCCGCCAGCAGCGCCGCGGATGCGAGGCGGCGCATCTCAGCGGCCCTGAAAGTCCGGTTTGCGTTTTTCGAAGAACGCGGCGCGGGCCTCCGCCGCGTCGTCGGATTTCGACAGCGCGACGGTCAGGTTTTGTTCGAAGCGGTAGCCGTCGCGGGGCGGCATGTGCATCGTGGTGTTCATGGATTGTTTGGCGTAGCGCATCGCCAGCGGGCTTTTCGACGCGATTTCGGTGGCGAGTTTCATCGCTTCCGGCATGAGTTGCTCCAGCGGTACGCTGCACTCGACGACGCCGATGCGGTACATCTCGTCCGCCGGGACCCGCCATCCCGTGTAGAACATCCGCCGCGCGCGGGAGCGTCCGAACAATTGTTGCAGCATGGCGGCGCCGCCCATCAGGCCGATGTCGATTTCCGGCATGCCGAACACGGCGTTGTCGGAGGCGAGGATGATGTCGCAGCTCGACGCCAGCGCGAATCCGGCGCCAAGCGCGGGTCCGTTGACGGCGGCGATGACCGGTTTGGAACATTCGGAGATGGAATTGAACATTTCGCGGACCAGGCGATTGAACGCCCAGTATTCGCCGTCTTTCTCGCCGGTGGGGCGGGATTTCATGTCGGCGCCGGCGGAGAACATCTTGCCGAAGCCGGTGAGGATGGCGACGCGGACATCGGCGCGGTCGGTGAACGAATCGAAGGCCGCGATCAGCTCGTGGCGCAACTGGTCGCTCTGCGCGTTGACCGGGGGGCGGTCCATGACGACGGTGGCGATGTAGTCTCGAACCTCGACCTTGACGACCGGTTCCATGTTGTTGCCCTCCCAACTGGATTGATTGGCGGCTGTGCCATAGGTTCCCGCCGTGGTCCAGCATGGGCGGGAACGAGGAGGTAGCGTGCGCGCGACGTTCATGGCTTTGGTGTGGCTCGGTTGGGCGGCCGGCGGCGCTGTCGCGCAAACGAGTCCGCGCGGCCCGGCGCAAACGCCGCCCGCGGTGCAGGCGGAACTGGGCTCGCCCGAGGCCGCCTTCGCGGGCGGGCCGATCAAACTGTCCAAGGGCGCGGCGGCGTTGCTGCGATCGCATTATCAGGGCGACAAGGTGCCGATTATTCCGCAGCCGTTTCGGGGGCGTTTGGACACGGCCCTGGCGGCGCGCGACTGGCCGCGCATCGAGACGATCAAGAAGGAAATGACGGCGGCCTATGGGCTGGTGGCGGTGCTGGCCTGGGAGCAAACCCGGTTCATCGGCACCGGCGGGATCGGGATCGCGGAGTTGCACGCGCTGGACGTGGCCGCGACGGGGTCGAGCGGGCTGGCGGAGACCGCGGCGATGCTGTGGTTGTACGCGGTCGCCGCGACCATGACCGATGGGCATAAATGCGCCGATCAGGCGGCGAAAGAGGCGCATCTCGACAAGCTGCGCGGACCGATGTTCGAGCCGGTGCTGAAACATGTGCGCGGGCTGACGGACGACCGTGTGGTGGCGATGCGGGATATCGCCATGCGGCTGGAAAGCCTGATGGCGCCCGACCGCACCGACGATACCGTGTGCCGGACCGGACCGGGCAAGCCAGACCTGCGGCCGGAGGCGCTGTGGCGCCCGGCCGCCACGTCGACCCGGGGCATGCTGCCGAAGCATATGGCGGCGCTGACCGCGGTGATGCGCCCGAAGACGGCGGCGAAACCGGAGCCCGCGAAGCCCGGCATGGCGAAACCGGCCGTGGCCAAACCAGAGCCGCCGAAACCCGCGACGGTACCCGTCGTGGCGGTTCCGGCACAGCCGGTGGGCCCTCCGGGAAGCCTGCCGGCGGGCGCGCGGAGCTCGCTTTTGGCGCCCCTGGCGTTACCGGGGGCGGCCGGATTCGAATTGCCGGGGGCGCTGGTGGGCGGCCCATTGGCGGGAGGGTTAACGAGTCCGCCGCCGTCTCCCATGGCCGCGCCCGGCCTCTCCCCCTTGGCGCCCCCCGGGCAGTCTTCCTTGCTTCCTCCCGCGCCGCCATCCGAACCGGCGGTGCCCGGCACGCCCGCGACCCGCCCCTGAATGTCAGGAACACACGCCATGCCGATGTACGAAACCGATCTCGGGCGAAATCCGGCCAACCATGTTCCGCTGTCGCCCGTCTCGTTTCTGACCCGCGCCGCGCGGATTTACCCCAACCGGATCGCGATCGCGCACGGGGACCGGCGCTACACCTACGCGCAATTCCTGGAACGGACGCGGCGGCTGGCCTCGGCCCTGGCCGCGCGAGGCATCGGCAAGGGCGACACGGTCGCGATCCTGGCGCCGAATATCCCGGAAATGCTGGAAGCGCATAACGCCGTCCCGGCGCTGGGCGCGGTGCTGTGTCCGATCAACACGCGGCTGGATCCGGCGGCGATCGCGTTCATTCTGGGACATTCGGCGGCGAAAATCGTGCTGGTGGACCGGGAACTCGCGCCAGGCATGGCAATCGCGCTGCAACAGGCGGGCACCACGCCGCTGGTGGTCGATATCGACGATCCCCTGGCCATGGGCGGCACCCGGATCGGAACCGAGGAGTACGAGGCGTTCCTCGCGGCGGGCGATCCGGCGTTTCCCCTGTCGCCGCCGGACGACGAGTGGCAGGCGATCTCGCTGAACTATACCTCGGGCACCACCGGCAATCCCAAGGGCGTCGTGCTGCACCACAGAGGCGCCTATCTGAACGCCACCGCCAACGCGCTGACGTTTCAATTGTCGCCCACCAGCGTCTACCTTTGGACCCTGCCCATGTTCCACTGCGACGGCTGGACCTACACCTGGGCCGTCACCCTGGCCGGCGGCACCCATGTGTGTCTGCGGCGGGTCGATCCGGCCGAGATCTTTCCGGCGATCGCCGAACATAAGGTCACACATATGTGCGGCGCGCCGGTGGTGCTGTCGATGCTGATCCATGCGCCCGATACGGTGCGGCGGCGGTTCGAGCAAACGGTGCAAATCGCGACCGGCGGGGCCGCGCCACCCTCGACGGTCATCGCGCGCATGGAGGAAATGGGTTTTTCCGTGACGCATCTCTACGGCCTGACCGAAAGTTTCGGGCCCGCGACTGTCTGCATGTGGCAACCCAGCCTGGACAGCATGCCGATGGACGAAAAATCCGCCTTCATGGCGCGGCAAGGGGTCAACACCCCGATGCTGGAGGACGCGATCGTCCTCGACCCCGCCACCATGTTGCCAGTACCGGCCGATGGCGAAACGATCGGCGAGCTGATGCTGCGCGGCAATACCGTGATGATGGGATATCTGAAAAATCCCGCCGCGACGGCGGAAGCCTTCGCCGGCGGCTGGTTCCACACCGGCGACCTCGCGGTCATGCACCCCGACGGTTACGTGGACGTCAAGGACCGCGCCAAAGACATCATCATTTCCGGGGGCGAAAACATCTCGTCGCTGGAAGTGGAGGAAGTGCTCTACAAACACCCCTCGGTGATGGAAGCCGCGGTCGTGGCCCAACCCGACGAGAAATGGGGCGAAACCCCGCACGCCTTCGTGACCCTGAAACCCGGCGCGGACCCGGTGACACCGGAGGCGATCGTGGCCTGGTGCCGGGCACACATGGCCGGTTACAAAATCCCCCGCCACGTCACATTCGGACCGCTGCCCAAAACATCCACGGGCAAAATTCAGAAATTCGAATTGCGCGCGCGCGCGAACGCCTCGCGCTGACGCGCGGTCGCGTCCGGCGCCAACCCCACTCGCCGTCCCCTCCAAGGAACCAGGGCAATCGGGTGAAGGAAAGAAAGCCTTGGGGCTCCGCCCCAAACCCGGCGAGGGGCGTTGCCCCTTCGAACCCCACCAGGGCGGGGGCCCTGGACCCATTTAATTGGGGGAGAGGAAGAAGGGGGCCATGCGAGACGGTTGCAACGTCCGAGTAGGCCCCCTTCTTCCTCTCCCCCAAAGAGGCGGCATCCAAGGCCCTGCCTTGGCGGGGGTTGAGGGGGCTCCGCCCCTCACGGGGTCCGGGGCGGAGCCCAGGGACTCTCTTCCTTCGCCCGATTGGCCTGTCCAAGGAACCACCGCGCATGGCGGAGAGGCGCCGGGCGTGGCATGATGGCGGCATGAGTTTTCGAGCGTTATATCGGCACGGGTTCGCGCGGGTGGCCGCGTGTACCGCGCGTGTGGTTCTGGCCGATCCGGGCGCGAACGCGGCCGCGATTTTGGCGATGGCGCGGTCGTGCCACGACCAGGGCGCGGCGCTGGCGGTGTTTCCGGAGCTGGGTTTGTCCGGCTATTCCATTGGCGATTTGTTGCATCAGACGGTGTTGCTGGACGCGGTGGAAGCCGCGATCGAGACCGTCGTCGCGGCGTCGGAGGCCTTGTCGCCGTTACTGCTGATCGGGGCGCCGTTGCGGCACGGCGGCGCGCTGTATAACTGCGCGCTGGCCGTGCACAGAGGACGGCTTCTGGGCGTTGTGCCAAAAATTCATCTTCCCAACTATCGAGAATTTTACGAACAGCGGCATTTCGTCAGCGGCGACGGCCACACCGGTGGCACGGTCGCCGTCGCCGGCCGGGCCGTCCCCTTCGGCACCGACCTTCTGTTCGCGGCCGAGGATCGCCGCGATTTCGTGGTGCACGCCGAAATTTGCGAGGACGTCTGGGTCCCCAACCCGCCGTCGGGCGAGGCCGCCGTCGCCGGCGCGACGATCCTCGCCAATCTCTCCGCGAGCAACATCGTCATCGGCAAAGCCGAAACACGAAAACTCCTGTGCCAGTCGCAATCCGCGCGCTGCCTCGCCGCCTATCTCTACGCTGCCGCGGGGGCGGGCGAGTCGACGACCGATCTCGCCTGGGATGGCCAGGCCTCCATTTTCGAAAACGGCGTGGTGCTGGCGGAAACGGAACGGTTTCCCACGGATGGGGAGGCGGCGATCGCCGATATCGATCTGGACCTGCTGCGCCAGGAACGGCTGCAAATGGGATCCTTCGATACCAACCGCCGCCGGAGCGGCCGGACCTGGCGGACCATCGGCTTCCGGCTCGATCCGCCCATGACCGATCTGGGGTTACGCCGCCGGATCGAGCGGTTTCCGTTCGTGCCCGCCGATCCCGCGCGGCTCGATCAGGATTGTTACGAGGCCTACAACATCCAGGTCTCCGGCCTCGCGCAACGGCTGCGCGCCACCGGGTTGAAACGGGTTGTCATCGGGATTTCCGGCGGCCTCGATTCGACGCAGGCGCTGATTGTTTGCGCGCACGCGTTCGATTTGTTGGGAATGCCGCGTAAGGGCATCCTCGCCTACACGATGCCGGGCTTCGCGACATCGGATGACACGAAATCCAATGCCTGGAAGCTGATGGAGTCTCTGGGAGTCACCGCCTCCGAACTGGACATCAAACCGGTGGCGATCCAGATGTTGAAAGATATCGGCCACCCGTTTTCCAACGGGGAACCGCGCTACGATATCACCTTCGAGAACGTGCAGGCCGGACTCCGCACCGATTTTCTGTTCCGCCTCGCGAACCACAACAACGGCATCGTGATCGGAACCGGAGATTTATCGGAGCTGGCGCTGGGCTGGTGCACCTACGGCGTTGGCGACCAAATGTCGCATTATAACGTCAACGCCGGTGTGCCGAAAACGCTGATCCAACATCTGATCCGCTGGACCATCGGCACAGGGAAATTCCCCGCGCCCGTGCTGGAAACCCTCGATGCCATCCTGGCCACCGAAATCTCTCCCGAACTGATTCCGGCCGCCGCGGGCGAGGCCCCGCAAAGCACCGAAGCCAAAATCGGGCCTTACGCGCTGCAGGATTTCACCCTGTTCTACACGTTGCGTTACGGCTTCCTCCCCTCGAAAATCGCCTTCATGGCGCTCCACACCTGGGAGGATCCCGCCCGCGGCGCCTGGCCGCCGCATTTCCGCGACGACCGCCGGATCGGCTACGATCTCGCCACCATCCGCCATTGGATGATCGAGTTCATGAAACGCTATTTCGCGTTTTCCCAGTTCAAGCGCAGCGCCATGCCGAACGGGCCGAAAGTCTCGGCCGGCGGATCGCTGTCGCCCAGAGGCGACTGGCGCGCGCCCTCCGACGGGAACGCCACGATCTGGCTGGAAGACCTGGAACGGAACGTGCCGAAATCCTGAAATCCGTTCAGGACCGCGCCACGAAACAATCCTGCCCGCCCGAACGCATCTGGGCGCAGAGCGATTGCGCGTCCTCCATCGAGGCGAACCCATCGGTGCGCAAACGCCAGAACACCGTCCCGTTCAACTGAAAGCGGATGACCAGCGGCGCGCGCTGGCCCAACACGGCGGGAAACCGTTGCACAAGCTCCAGCCAATAGGATTGCGCCGCTTCCTCGCTCGGCGCCGCCGCGAATTGCACCGCGGGCCCGGAGCCCATGCGCGCCGTCGCCGGCCGTCCCGGATCGCCGCCCACCGGCGCGGGCACCGGTCCCCGCGTCTCGACGGACGCCGCGGTGACAGGCGCGACGGCGACAGGCGCGGTGGCAACGGGCGCGGTCGCGGCAGGCACGGGCGCCCCAGGAATCGGCACCGCCACCGGACCGGCCAAAACCGGCGTCCCGGCGGCCGGCGGCGGCTCAGCCCCCGGCATCGGCCCGGATAACGCGCGCTGATTGGCGGCGGCCGCGGCGATCGGATCGACCGGCTGCGCCACCGGCGCGCCGAAATCGCGCGCATCCGCCAGCCGGGGACGAATCACCTCCGGCGGCGGGTTCGCCGGCGCGGCGGCGGGCGAGGGCGCCGCGGTCCGAGCGGGAATCGGCTGCACCACATCCGGCGGAACCGTATCCGTCCGCGCGCGGCTCGCCTGAACCGTCGCGCGTGTCAGATCGGTCCGGTCGGGCGCGGGCAGACGCGCGGTCCGCGTGCCCGTCACGCCGTCCAGGACCTGGCGCACCTCTTGCGGCGGCAGATCGCGCGACAAAATCCGTTCCGCCTCGGCCCGCTGTCCGGACATCGCCAGCACCACCGCGTAGTCGTGCCGGATTTTCACCGGCGCATCGGGCGCCGTCGCCGCGGGCTTCAACATCTGAATCGCCTCGGCGCCCTGACCGCTCATCGCCAGCGACAAGGCCATGTTTACCTGCGCCGAGGTTAGGCCGGGATCGATCGCCAGCGCCTGGCGGTAGGCCGTCCGCGCCTCTGTGTGCCGTCCCCGCAAATCCCGCGCGATGCCCAGATTGTTCAACGCCGTCAGGTCTTTCGGGTCGCGCGCCACCACCCGCTGGAACAGCGCCTCGGCCGCGGCCGGATCGCGGGACAGCTCGATCCGGCCGAGTCCGATCGTCGCGCGGGTGGACTGCGGGTTCTTCGCCAGCAACCTCTGGTAAATCTCCGCCGCCTGATCCAGCGCGCCCAACAAGGTCAGCGCGTCCGCCTTCACCTGCAACGCCCCCGGGTTGTCCGGGGTCTCCCGCAGCAAGGTCTCGCTGACCTGCAAGGCGATCTGACCGGAACCAGCCTGTAACGCGGCCTCCGCCACATTCAGGCCAGGACGCGCGGTGCCCGCGTCGCGGAAGGCGAAACCGGCGCAGCCCGCCGTCAGCAATGACAGCGACAGCGCCGCGGCGGGGAAAAGCGAAACTCTGTTCACGGGCGCGCATCCATCCGAAGCTCGGTAGGCCCACCGAAAAGCGCCCCTCGAAACACGGCGCCGCCTGGGCCAGGTCCCATCAGACCACGCCCTTCCCGATTCCAGGAAGAACCTTCCGCGGCATTTCGCCAGGCGGAGGGAACCCCGGCCAACCCTTTATCATCCCGGCCCTCCCATCTGGACGCGCCAGCGCAATTCCGCGACGATCCCCGCCCGAACCGAACCGCGAAAGGCCGCGCCCATGTCCGACTTCACCGGCAAACGCATCGTCATCGCCGGCGGCGCCGGCGGGATCGGCGTCGAGACCGCGCGTGCCCTGATCGGCCAGGGCGCGCATGTGCTGGTCGTCGACTCCGACCAGGAACGGCTGGATCGCGCCCAGACCACCCTTGGCAAAGTCCAGCTTGGCTTCTTTCGCTCCGATCTCGACACGCCCGAGGCCTGCGCCGCCGCGTTGGACGCCGCCGGCGCGCCCGCTTTCGCGCTGATCCACCTCGCCGGGGTGTACGAGAAAGACACGTTGAACGAAGCCGATCATGGCGTCTGGGACCGCGCCATCGCGGCCAATCTGACCAGCGCCTACGACATGGCCGTGGCGTTTTCGACCCGCTTCGCGCGTACCGGGAATCCTCGCGACCCCGCCCGAATCGTTCTGACCAGTTCCATCGCCTATCGCCGCGGCAGTACCTTCAGCGCGGCGTACGCGGCGGCGAAAGGCGGGATCGTTGGCCTGACGCGATCGCTGTCCCGCACGCTGGCGCCGGACATTCTGGTCAACGCCGTTGCCCCCGGGACGATTGAAACCCGCATGAGTCAGGCCGGTCTGGCCCAGAACGGCGAGGAAATCCGCCGCCAAATCCCCATCGGCCGCATCGGCCAGCCCGCCGAGGTCGCTACCGTCATCCGGTTTCTGTGTTCGACCGATTCGTCCTATGTCACGGGGCAGACCATCGACATCGACGGCGGCATGACCAACGCCTGACGCGTCTTAGGCGTGTTGCTTCCACCTCCGGCGCACCGATGGCGCGCCTTGCGCACATAAGGACCTACAGTATGAAAATCGCGGTTATCGGCGCCGGTGGCGTGGGCGGAACCTTCGGCGCGGCGCTGGCGCGGGCCGGCGCGGATGTGTGGTTCCTGGCACGCGGCGCGCATCTGAACGCCATGCGCGAAAGCGGCCTGCGCATCGTGGGCGGCCGGGGTGAGACGCATCTGGTCCCCGCCCAGACCACGGACGACCCCGCGGCGATCGGTCGGGCGGATGTGGTCCTGTTCTGCGTCAAACTCTGGGACGTCGAATCCGCGGGCGAACATATCCGCCCGATCGTCGGGCCCAACACCGCCGTCGTCACCCTCCAGAACGGCATCGACGCGCACGAGCGTCTGATCCCCATCCTTGGCGCCGGCGCTGTCATGCCGGGCGTGGCCCAGATCAGCGCCACCATCGAAGCCCCCGGCCTGATCCGCCAGACCGGCGCCTTCATGAAACTGATCTTCGGCGAGCCCGGCGGCCAGCGCCTTCCGCGTGGCGAGGCTCTGCTCGCAATGTGCCAAAAAGCCGGTTTCGACGCCGAATACAGCGAAACCATCCTCACCGCGCTCTGGATGAAATTCATTCTGCTGGCGACCAACAGCGCCATCACCGCGGCCGCCCGAAACCCCTTCGGCAAGCTGCGCGACGATCCCGATATCTGGCCCGCCTTCGTGACCGGCACGCGGGAGGTCGTCGCCGTCGCGCGCGCCAAGGGCATTCCGCTGCCCGAGGACGCCGTGGACCGGGTGCTCGACATGACCCGCGGCATGCCCGGCCCGATGATGGCGTCGATGGCCCATGATCTGATTCGCGGCACGCGGATCGAGCGTCCCTGGCTCACCGGCAAGGTCGTCGCCATGGGGCGCGAACTGGGCGTGCCGACCCCGACCCATGCGGTGCTGAACGCCATGCTGAAACCCTTCACCGATGGCGCCGGCGCATGAGGACTCTGGGTTTGGTCCTGATCCTGGGCCTCGCCGCCTGCGCCGGTCCCCAGACCGGCGGCACCGCGGGCGGCTGGTTCAACGACACGACCAAAGGCGACGCCCTGACCGGCCATGCCCCTCGTATCGCCGGCGAGCCCGCCCGCCGCTGAGCCTCGCCACCCGCAATCCTCCCGCCCCTTGCATTCCGGCGCCGGACACGGGATTTTGCCCGCCGGAAGGAGCCTCATTTCATGGCACAGGCAAAGGTCTTCATCGACGGCGAGTCCGGCACCACGGGTCTTGGCATCCGCGAGCGTCTGACCGCGATCCCCTCCGTCACGCTGAAGAGCCTGCCGTCCGAACGACGCCGCGACCCCGCCGCGCGCCGGGAGATCATGGAAGAGGTCGATCTGGTCGTCCTGTGCCTCCCCGACGACGCCGCGAAAGACTCCTCCGCGATGGCCGCCTCCCTGGGCAACGCCGCGCCGAAAGTCCTCGACGCGAGCACCGCGCACCGCGTCGATCCCGAGTGGGTCTACGGCTTCGCGGAGATGACACCGGACCAGCATGTCCGGATCGCGCAGGCGAAGAACGTGGCCAATCCCGGGTGCTATCCGACGGGGGCGATTGGGTTGCTGCGGCCGCTGACCGACGCGGGCATCCTGCCCAAGGATTTTCCGGTCACGATTAACGCCGTGTCCGGATACTCGGGCGGCGGCAAGTCGATGATCCAGGATCACGACACGACCCACGGTCCGGCGTTCGAGCTTTACGGGTTGAAGCTGGAACACAAGCACGTGCCGGAAACCCAGCTTTACGGCGGTCTTTCGCGGCGGCCGATCTTCGTCCCCTCTGTCGGGCATTTCCGTCAGGGCATGCTGGTCTCGGTGCCGCTGCATCTGGACATGCTGGACGGTAAACCCACCGGCGCCGATCTGCTGAAACTGCTGGAAGAACGTTACGCCGGATGCGACCTGGTCCGCGTCGTGCCGCCCCAGACCGACGGCAAACTGGAACCGGAGGCGTTGAACGACACCGACCGGCTCGAACTGACGGTTCACGTCAACGAAAAGCACCGGCACGCCGTGCTGGTCGCGCGGCTGGACAATCTGGGGAAGGGCGCCTCAGGCGCCGCCGTCCAGAACATCGCCCTGATGCTGGGTTTGCACACGGGCGTTGGTCCGCGAGACGCCGCGCATGCATGATTACGGCGGCTTCGGCCCGGTCTTTTCGCTGGACGGCGTCACCCCGAAAATCGCCGCGGACGCGTTTATCGCGCCGTCCGCCGCGGTGATCGGGGATGTGGAGATCGGGTCCGAAACCGGTATCTGGTTCCACTGCCTCGTGCGCGGCGACATGAACGCCATCCGCATCGGCGCGCGCACGAACATCCAGGACGGCACCGTCATCCACGTCGATTCCGGTCCGTTTTCGACCCATATCGGCGACGATGTGACGGTCGGCCACAACGCGGTCATCCACGCCTGCGTGCTGAAAAACCGCGCCTTCGTCGGCATTGGCGCCACCGTCCTCGACGGCGCCATTATTGAGGAAGGTGGCATGCTCGGCGCGGGCGGCCTGCTTACCCCGGGCAAAATCATCGGCCCGAACGAGTTGTGGATTGGCGCCCCCGCGAAGCTGAAACGGGTCATGACGCCCGAGGAACGCAAGGGCTTCGACCGCAACGCCGAGGTCTACCGCGCGCTGGCCAAACAATTCCGCTCCGGCCTGAAGTCCGTCAGCTAATCCGCCAACGCCGTCGCCATCGCCAGCAGAGTCTTTCGCGCCAGCGCCGCGTCGCGCGCCAGGCCGATCAGCGCCGGGATTTGTCCGGGATGCGCGATCAGCGAGCCGATCAACCGCCCCAAAGCGATCCTCCCCTCCGCGTCGAGCGCGACCGCCGCCGCGGGCGGCAAATCCCGATCCGCCGGGTCGCAAATCGCCCGTAGCACGGCGAAGGGAATGCCCGCCTCCTTGGCGGCCTCCGCCACCGCGCCGCTTTCCATGTCGACCGCGGAGGCTCCGGTGTCCGCCCACAGCCGCCGTTTTTCCTTGGCTGACGCCGCGATTCGGTCAAGGCCCAGGAGAAGCGGCCCGGACGGTCCGCCAAGCGAACGGAGCAGACCGGGATCGGCGGGCCAGCGCCGCCCATGCGCCAGAACAGCCTCCGGCACGATCAACCTTCCCGCCGGCAATGCGGGATCGAGCCCGCCGGCCAAGCCGAAACTGACGAGACCGCGCGCGCCCGCCGCGATCGCCTGACGCGCCACGCGCGCCGCCCCCGCCTCGGTCCCGCCGCCAATAACGACCGGCCACCCGGTGCGCCGCGCGATCGCCGCCTCCGCCGCGAACCCCACCAGAATCGTCGGAGCCTGAAACGTCATGGCGCGAACTTGGGCCATCCCCGTCGATCTGGGTCAATGCCACGTCTGGCGGTTTCCGGCGTCCATTGCGGGCAAGCAAATGCCGGCGCGTCAAATGGTCCTTGTCGGATTCTTATACCAACCGCCTGAAAGATTGACTCTCCGCCGGTTCGTCATCCCCCGACCCGTTCCTACGGTGGCCGTACATCCGCGGAATGAAAATCCGCGGTCTGGCACGCACTCTCCTCGTCATCCCCCGACTCGATCGGGGGACCGGGAGCGGCACAATCCCGCCTTTCTGGCACTTCCGGCGGCCCGATCGAGCCGGGCAATGATGAGGAGAGTGCGTGCCAGACTGCGGATTTTCATTCCGCGGATGTACGGCCACCGTAGGACCCGTTCGGGGGAGCGGGGGCGGCATGAACCCGCTTTTCTGGCACTCCCGGTGGCCCGATCGAGCCGGGAAATGACGAGGAGAGGGTGTGCCACGGGGCGATCTTTCGTGCCGCTGGTATTACAGGCCCGGAATTGCACCAATCTCGTCGGTTCCTGGCGCCATCCGGACTCGCGCACCGATTTCACCTCGCCCGCGTATGAGCAAAAAATCGGCCGGATTTTGGAGGGCGGGAAGTTTCATCTGGCCTTTTTCGACGACCGGCTGTCCTGGCCGGATCTCCACGGCGCCGGTTTCCGCCACACGGTCGAACATGGGATTCGCCCCGGCCTGAGCCCGTTCCACCGCCATGGTCCACGCGATCGGACCATGGCGTTCAGAACAACGACATCTGTGCGTCCTGTTTCGCCCCCGTCTGACCCGGCACGCGGAACTTCGAGCAATCCAGTCCCTGCCGCATCTCGTCCAGGCCCCATTGCCGGGACGCGCGCGCGAAGCGCCGCAGCAGCAAATCCGCATAGGGCCCGTGTCCCGAAAACCGGTGCCCGAACCGGGCATCGTTCAGCCCTCCGCCGCGAGTCTCCCGAATCAAGCTCAGCACATGGCGCGCGCGGTCCGGGTAATGCTGGTGCAGCCAGGCCTCGAATATGTCTTTCAGTTCGTGCGGTAGCCGTAACAGAATGAACGCCGCGTGGCGGGCCCCGGCGCGGGCACCGGCCTCCAGCAGTTTTTCCATTTCGGCGTCGTTCAGGCCGGGGATCATCGGCGCGGTGAGTATGCCCGTGGGAATGCCCGCGCGGGTCAGTTCCTCGATCGCGTGCAACCGTCGCGCCGGGGTCGCCGCCCGCGGTTCCATCGTCCGCGCCAGCCGCGGGTCGAGCGTGGTGACGGACAGATAGACCCGCACCAGATCCCGCTTCGCCATCGCGGAGAGAATATCCAGATCCCGCAACACGCCCGCCGACTTGGTCACGATCCCCACGGGATGGTTGAATTTTTCCAAAATCTCCAACACGGACCTGGTCAGCTTCAGCGTGCGTTCCACCGGCTGGTAAGGATCGGTGTTCGTCCCCAGCGCCATGACCTTCGGCACATACCCGGGTTTTCGCAGCTCCTTCTCCAGCAGCGCGCCCACCTCCGGCTTGAAAACCAGCTTCGTCTCGAAATCCAAACCCGGCGAATAGCCGAGATAGGCGTGCGTTGGCCGGGCGAAGCAATACACGCACCCATGCTCGCATCCCCGATACGGATTGACGGAACGGTCGAACCCCAGGTCCGGCGAGGAATTGTAGGCAATGACCGATTTCGTCGCGTCCTTGATCAAGGTCGTCGCGATCTGGGCCGGTTCCTCGATCTCCCCGGTCATCGTGTCCCAGCCGTCGTCGAACGGACTGACCACCGCCGCCTGGAACCGCACGGCGGTGTTCGTCACCGCGCCCCGGCCGCGGCGCATCTCGGACGGCGCGCGCAACGCCGGTTCCGGGTCCGGCAGGCCGGCGCGGTCCAGGGCCGCGATGGACTCCTTGTCTGTGTCGGCGAGTTGCGGCATGGTCCGTTCCCCGTGTGTTCGCATGCACACCATCGCCAACCGCGTCTCGGCCGTCAAGAACAAAACGTGAAAATATCCGTCGTCATCCCCACATTCAACGCCGCCGCCACCCTTCCCGCCACCATCGCCACCCTGGGCGAGGTCGCGGAGATCGTCGTCGCCGACGGCGGCGGGCAGGACGGCACTCCGGCCGCCGCGCATCGCGTGGGCGCGCGTGTCCTCGCCACAAGGAAGGGCAGGGGAGGGCAACTCGCGGCCGGTATCGAAGCGGCCAGGGAAGACTGGCTTCTGCTCCTGCATGCCGACACACGCCTCGACCCGGCCTGGAGACACGCCGCCACCGCCCACATGCGCGATTCACCGGAAAAGGCCGGCTACTTCGCCTTCGCCCTCGACAGTCCGCACCCCAGGGCCCGCCGCCTCGAAAGCCTCGTCGCCTGGCGATGCCGCGCGCTGGCGCTGCCCTACGGCGATCAGGGCTTGCTGATCCATAAAGAGACCTTGGCGAAGGCTGGCGGCATGCGGCCGCTGCCGCTGATGGAGGATGTCGATCTGGTCCGCCGCCTCGGACGCCATTGCCTCGTCCCGCTCGCGGCGCGCGCCGTTACTTCCGCGGCCAAATGGGAACGCGACGGCTGGACCGCCCGCTCCGCCCGCAACCTGACATGCCTGTCGCTGTGGTTCCTTGGCGTCCCGCCCGCCCGCATCGCGCGGCTGTACAGATGAAAGACACCGTCGTCGTCTTCGCCCGCGCGCCGCGTCTCGGCACGGTCAAACGCCGCCTTGCCCGTGGGATCGGCGACCGCGCCGCGCTGCGCTTCCACCGAGAGACGTTGATCGCCCTGCTCCGCGATCTTCGAAGAGACCGGCGTTTTCGAACGGTTCTGGCCATGACCCCGGATAACGCGGGCGATCGTCTGCCGGTGCGCGTGCCCCGGATCGCCCAGGGGCGGGGCGATATCGGGGAACGCATGGATACGGCGTGCCGCCGCCACCCAGGCGGCAACGTCGCCATCATCGGCAGCGACATCCCTGGCGCGGGCGCCGCCGACGTCCGGGCCGCTTTCCGCGCCCTTGGGACGCACGACGCGGTGTTCGGTCCCTCCGAGGACGGCGGATTTTGGCTGATCGGCATGGGTCCGCGCCGCCCATCGCAACCTTTTGTAAAGGCGCGCTGGTCTACAGAGCATGCGCTGGCCGACACCCTGGCGAATTTTCGGGGGCGCCGCGTCGCGCGCTTGCGGAGTCTGCGCGACGTGGATACGGCTTGCGATCTACCGACCCATCCGCGACGATCTGGACCGCAGCCGGAGGACGAGACGACATGACCTGGCCGACCCAACAAGGCATCTGGCGCGGTGGCGACATCATGCTGAGTTCGCACACCATTCTGCCGGATACGCTGCTGTCCTGGAAAGCGCATGGCACTCTGTCCCCGGCCAGGGACAACGTCATCCTCTATCCCACCAGCTACGGCGCCCGCCATCCGGACCTGGAATGGCTGATCGGCCCGGACAAAGTGCTGGACCCCACCAAATATTTCATCGTGATCCTCGACCAGTTCGGCAACGGCCTTTCTTCCTCTCCGTCCAACACGCCGGACTATCCCGCTCTGGTCACGGTGCGCGATAACGTCGAAGCCCAGCGCCGGGCGCTGTCGGAATTGTTCGAGATCGACCGGGTCGCCTGCGTCTATGGCTGGTCCATGGGCGCGTTGCAGGCCTACCACTGGGCCGCCCTCTACCCCGGCTCGGTCGAACGCATCGTCGTTAACTGCGGCGTCGCGCGAACCTCCGTCCATAATCAGGTGTTCCTGCGCTCCCTGATGGCGACGCTCGAAGCCGCGCCGCAACATATCGGCAATGGCCGTTTCTCCTCCGAGCCCCGCGCCGCCAAGCGTGCCTTCGGCCGCATTTACGCGGCATGGGCGCTGTCGCAGGATTTTTACCGGGCCAACCTGCATTTGTCCTGGAGTTCCAATCCGAACATCGGCGCCCCCGACCTCGACACCTTCCTGCGCACCGACTGGGAGGACAGGTTCGACGCCGCGCCCGCCGCCAATCTTTACGCGCAGCTTCGCACCTGGGATGCGGCGGATATCAGCGCCAACGACATCTATAACGGCGATCTGGAAAAAGCCTTGCGCGCCATCCGCGCCAAGGTCTTGCTGATGCCGGGGTCGACCGACCTTTATTTCCGCGTCGCCGACAACGAACTGGAACTGCCCCATCTTGCCGATGCCGAGTTGCGGCCCATCCCCAGCATCTGGGGCCACCGCGCCGGCAACCCCGTCCTCAACCCCGAGGATTCCAGTTTCATCACATCCGCCGTGCGAGACTGGCTCGCACGGTAGCACGCAAAAGGACCGCTCCATGGCCATCTCGATCGCGCGTAGCAACCCCGAAACCGTGAGCCGGCCCACCGGTTACACCCATGCGATCGAAATCCGGAACCCGGAACGCCGCCTGGTGATCTCCGGCCAGGTCGGCATGGCGGCCGACGGCACCGTGCCTGACACGGGGGGCGGACAGATCGACCTCGCGCTGGCCAATCTCCGCGCGGTGCTGGAGGCGAACGACATGACCGTCGCCAACCTGATCAAGACCACGGTGTTCCTGACCGACCGCTCGCTGCTCGGTGCCTACCGCGCGGCGCGCGCCGCCATGCTCGGCGACCACGCCCCGGCCTCCACGCTGCTGTTTGTCTCGGGCCTCGCCGATCCGCGCTGGGTCGTGGAGATCGAGGCGGAAGCCGCGGCCTGACGAAAAATCGTCATACCGTTAATGCTTGTATTCCCCGGGAGAAGAGCGCACAGGGTACCTGACGAAAGACGGTCAGATGACTCGTCCCGGCCGCTTCGACCATCGCGCACCCGGACGACACCCCTTTGTTCCCGAAATCGCGAATACGAAAACCGGCCTCGCGGCCGGCGAACAACCTGTGCTTTCTGAAAGGGCATCTCATGCCAACCGGGACCGTCAAATGGTTCAACTCCCAAAAAGGCTTCGGCTTCATCGCTCCCGACCAGGGCGGGCCGGACGCATTCGTCCATATCAGCGCGGTTGAGCGCGCTGGCCTGCGCGACCTGCGCGAAGGCCAGAAGCTCGATTTCGAACTCGTGTCCGATCGCAAGAGCGGCAAGATGTCGGCCGACAATCTAAAAGTTCACGCCTGAGCGCGAACAGGCCAGCCCAGGTCCGCGGACCTGGGCTGGCCTGGACAGCGCGCGCGGCCCGGCCATCGGAGGCGCATGCTCCCCGGTGGCCGCAAGTGTTTGGCCTGGCCTCAGGTCGGCCCTGACTCTGTTCGGTGCTCGCGTCGGCGGCCATAAACCGAATATTAACCTCTTCCGTTTATAACCCGGCCCCTCGGTTTGTCCGCACGGGGTCCATATGAACAAATCGCCAGATTTTCGTCCAGACGGCGAGCGCCTGATCGGCCTCGATCTCGCCCGCGCACTGGCGATCGCGATGGTCCTCGTTAACCACTGGACCGCGCATTTTAGTCTTTGGTCCGGCCAGGCCAGCATTTCGCCGCTGTGGGATTTTCTCGGCGATGCCGGTGTCGGATTGTTTTTCGCGCTCAGCGGTTTCCTGATCGGACGAATTCTGCTCGATATGCGCGCCGGTTGGCGAGACCTGCGAATCTTTCTGACCCGGCGCGCCCTGCGCACCTTGCCGCTCTATTTCCTTTGGCTGACCTTGCTGCTCGCGGTGTTTCCGCCCGCGGGCGGCGTCGCGGCGATCGGCCCGCGATACGCCACTCTGACCCAGAACCTGATCGCGCCCATGCCCGCGAATTTTTATTTCGCGGTATCCTGGTCGCTGGCCGTGGAGGAATGGTTTTACCTCCTGTCCGGAATCGCGATTGTCGGGCTCTCCCTGCTGCTCGGCCGCCGCCGCGCGGTCTGGTGCTACCTCGCCTTGTTTCTCCTCGCCCCCATGGCGGCGCGCTTTTTGCACGACGACTGGCGTGCCCTGGTGCCGTTCCGCCTCGACGAGATCGCGTACGGCGTGCTTTTCGCGTCGCTTTATCGCGCCGAGAGCGCCCTGTTCCGGCATCCCTGGTTTGCGCTGGGCGGCGGTCTGTCGCTCGTCGCCTTCGCCGCTTTCGGCCTGCCCTCGCTTCTGGGAAGCTGGAGCGCGTATCTGACCGGTGAGATCGTGGCGATCGGATTCGCGCTGTGCCTGCCCGCCGCGCTCCGGGCCAGACGCGCGCCCGCCTGGTTCGCCGCGCCGGTGGCCTGGATCGGCACACGGTCATACGCGCTCTATATCGTTCACCTGACCGTGCTCGTGGATATCGTGGAAGTCCGCCTTTTCGAACCGGGCCTGATGTCCTTGCCACTGAGCATGATCCTGGCGATTGTCCTGCCTTTCGGACTCGCCGAACTGTCATGGCGCTTCGTGGAAACCCCGATGCTGCGCCTGCGCCCGCGCCATGATACGCGAACCCGCACCGGCCGGACCCAGAGAGTCACGCTTCCCGCGGCCACCGTGCCGGCCTCCGCCTGACGCACCTCCCTCCGTTCCGGCCGCCCTTGACCTCGCCCGCGCCGCATGGCCCATGACGTCTCAGGTTGACTGAGGAAATCGTGCATGGCCCCGGTGCCCTTCGCCCTGAACGTCCCGGACACCGCGATCGCGGACCTAAAAGCGCGCCTCGCCCTCACCCGTTTCCCCGACTCCGCCCCCGGCGCCCCCTGGGCTTTTGGCACCAGCGTCGAATACGCCAAAGACCTCGTGGGATACTGGAAAGATCGCTTCCACTGGCGCGTTGAGGAAGCGGCATTGAATGCCTTCCCGCAGTTCAAGGTGGCGATGCCGGATGTGGACCTGCACTACCTCCACGTCCCCGGCGTTGGACCGAACCCCTACCCGTTGCTGCTGCTGCACGGCTGGCCCGGTTCGGTGTACGAGTTCCTGGATATTATCCCCCGCCTGACCGACCCCGCGCGCTTTGGCGGCGATCCGAAAGACGCCTTCACCGTCGTGGCGCCGTCCCTGCCGGGCTACGGCCTGTCGTTCAAACCCGGCCAGAAACGATTTTCGCTCCAGGACATCGCCGCCACCACTCACGCGCTGATGACCGAAACGCTTGGCTACAAGACATTCGCGGTGCAGGGCGGCGACTGGGGCGCCGGCACGGCGTCGATGATTGGCAACACGTTTCCGGCGTCGGTGTGCGGGATCCATATCAACCTGCTGTTCGTCCCGAGGGAACGGCCCGATGGCCCGCCCTCGCCAGAGTCCCAGAAATACGCCGACGACCTCGCGCACTGGCTGAAAGAGGAAACCGGCTACCAGCAAATACAGGGCACCAAACCGCAAACCCTGTCCTTCGCGCTGACCGACTCCCCCGCCGGACTCGCCGCCTGGATCGTGGAGAAATTCCGCTCCTGGTCCGACTGCGACGGCATCCCGGAAAACGCTGTTTCCCGCGACCGCATGCTCGCGAATATTTCCCTGTATTGGTTCACCGGCGCCATCGGTTCGTCCTTCTGGCCCTACTACGCGCGCCTGCACGATACCTGGCCGATCTCTCCCGCGAACCCCATAACGGTCCCGACCGGATATGCGGCGTTTCCGAAAGAGATCGTCCGTCCGCCGCGCGCGATCGCGGCGAAAACCTATACCAATATCCAACGCTGGACCGAAATGAAGAAAGGCGGGCATTTCGCGGCCATGGAACAGCCCGAGGCACTCGCCGCCGAAATTCAGGCCTTCTTCCGGCCTCTCCGATAATCCAAGGAAACCCCCATGTCCCAACACGAAGGCCTCCGCTTCGGCATCTTCCTCGCCCCCTTCCACCGCGTCGGCGATAACCCGACCCTGGCGCTGCACCGCGACCTCGAACTGATCCAGTGGCTCGACCATCTCGGTTACGACGAGGCCTGGATTGGCGAGCATCATTCCGCCGGCTGGGAAATCATCGCCTCCCCCGAAGTCGTGATCGGCGTCGCCGCCGACCGCACCAAACGCATCATGTTGGGCTCCGGGGTTTCCAGCCTACCCTACCACCACCCGCTGATCCTGGCGCAACGTTTCGTCCAGCTCGACCACATGACCCGGGGACGCGTCATGTTGGGCTGCGGGCCCGGCGCGCTCGCTTCCGACGCCTACATGATGGGGATCGAGGCGGAAACGCAACGGACCCGCATGGACGAATCCCTCACCGCGATCATGGCGCTGCTGGAAGGCAAAGCGCCCGTCACGATGAAGACCGACTGGTTCGAATTGCGCGAGGCACGGCTGCACCTCCGGCCCTACACAAAAGGCGGATTTCCGATCGCCGTCGCCTCCGCCACCACCCCAGCGGGGCCCCAGGCCGCCGGGAAATTCGGCCTGGGCATGCTGTCGATTGGCGCCGGCCTGCCGGGCGGGCCGTCCAAACTCGCCGACGCCTGGCAAACGGTGGAAACAGAGGCCGCGAAATACGACCGCAAGGTCAGCCGCGACGACTGGCGCCTGGTCGTCAACATGCATTGCGCCGAAACCGACGAAATCGCTTTCAACGACGTCCGCGTTGGCGAGCGCATGGAAACCCAGTCCTATTTCTCTGAAACTCTGGGCCGTCCCCCCATGCGCAGCGAAAATCCGCTGCAAGAGGGCCTCGCCGCCGGCACAACCTTGGTCGGTTCGCCCGACACGCTGAAGGACGGCATCGACCGCCTGTTGGCCTACACCAAAGGCGGCGCCGGTGCTGTCCTGTTCCGCTGCCACGACTGGGCCAATCGCGAGGCCACGATGCGCAGCTACGAACTCTTCGCCCGCTGGGTCATGCCCCGCTTCCAGGGCAGCGCCGATGCGCCGAGCGACTCGCGCGAATGGGTCAGCGAAAACCGGAGCGGGATCTTCGGCCCGCGCCTGAACGCGCTCCGGAAAGCCTTCACCGACACCGGCCGCGATGTGCCGGACATGCTGAAGGTCCAGGTTCACACCGGCCCGACCAAAGTCTTCTGACGGCCGGGCGCGCGGGGAGGCTGTCCTCCCCGCGGCCTACAGAACGACCCGGGTTTCGATCCGCACCGAGTCGTATTCGGCGCGCAACCCCGTGGCGTCCCGTTCCATCAGGCCGGCGTTGACCAGGGCTTCCACGTCCTCGTGAACCCGCCGGTAATCCCGGCCCAGTGCCAGAGCCAGGGCGCGGATGCTGCGCGCGGGGTGGCGGTGGAGGTGGCGCAGCATTTCCAGCCGGCGCGGCGTCAGAACGCGGGTGAAGAGTTCGACGTTTTCGAAGCCGGCGTGGCGCTCGGCGTTGCCCGCGGTGAGTTCGCCTCGGTCGGCGCGCGCCCAGGCGTCGATGAAGCGGTGTCCCATGGCGTCGAGGGAGTCGCCGATGTGGATTTGCAATTCCTGTGTCATAATCTTGCTCCTTCCGCGACGGATCGCACCGCGGCTTTGAAATCCTCGATTAATTGGGCCGGTCCCCGGAACACGTAAGGCTGTTCCGTTTCTCGGATATGGACGTGATCGCCTTTGCCGCGTTCGTTGTCGAACAGCACGATGCGTTCGCCGGGCCGCCCGAAAAACAGAGCGTATTTGAAGCGGTGTTCGGATGGCGGGACCGGTTCCGCGACAGCCCAGATGCGCATTTCGACGATGAAACCGCCTTCCCAAATTTCGCGGTCTTCGAACAACAAGGTGGCGCGTGGCATGGTGCGATCCTATAACCAAGCCGAACGATGACCGCAAGCATCATATGTCATTGTGACGCACCGTCGCCGCCAGAGCCTCCAACGATGCCCGATCGCCTGTTTGACACTCCCAGATCGTCAGCACCCGCCATCCGGCCTCCTTCAGCGCCGCCGCCTGCCGCGCGTCCCGCGCCACATTCCCCGCGAATTTCGCCTTCCAGAAATCCACGCGAGACTTTGGCATCCGCGTCAACGGGCAGGCCGGGTCCGGATGCCGGTGCCAGATGCACCCGTGAACGAACACCACCGTCCGGCGGCCCGGAAACACCAGGTCCGGCCGCGCGCCCGCGACTCGCGTTTGCAACCGGTACCGCAATCCCGCCGCATGCAGAAACCGCCGCACGCGCAGCTCCGGCTTCGTGTCCCGATCCCGCACCAGCGCCATCCGCGCCGAGCGTTCCGCGCGCGTCAGCGGGTCCGGCCCCCCTCTGTCCCGTGTCATCCTGGCCACCCCCATCCATATATAACGCGCCGGGCGCGGTTTCCGCCCGCCCCCGTGTTGCGCGGCGGGGGAACCGCTGCTAGAGGGTCGCGCGCCGGTTCGGGCCGGCCGATCCCGATCACGTCCGCGCGCCCATGGTCGTACCGTGGCGCGTGGCCAGAAAAATGGAAACGCACGTGGCGTCTGAAGCTACGACGATTGCGAAAGGCGGCGGCCTCGCCGACCGCTATGCCGCCGCGCTTTACGCGCATGCCGACGAGTCCAATGCCCTGGACGCCGTCGTCTCCGAAATGGAGTCCCTGGGCCGGCTCATCGACGAAAGCGCGGATTTCCGCCGCCTGATCGAGTCGCCCTTGATCGATGTCACCCTTGGCACCAAGGCCGCCCTCGCGGTGCTGGAGCAACAAGGATTCGGCAAGCAGATCCGGGATTTCGTCGGCGTGATCTCCACCAACCGCCGCCTGCGCGCGCTGCGGGAGATCGTGACGGCGTTTTCCACATTGGTCGCCGACCGCCGCGGGATCATCACCGCGCAGGTGACCACCGCGGTGCCGATGCTCGACCGTCAGCGGACCGCGTTGCGCGCCCGGCTGATCGAAGCGGGTTACGGCAACGTCAATATACAAGAGCAGGTCCAGCCGGACATGCTTGGCGGCATGATCGTCCGGATCGGTGCCCGCCTGTACGATACCAGTCTGAAATCCCGGCTGCAGCGCCTGCAGTACGCCATGAAGGGAGCCGCTTGATATGGAGATCCGTCCCGCTGAGATCTCGGAGATTCTGAAGAAACAGATCGCCGCGTTCGACACCGAGGCCAACGTCGCCGAAACCGGCCAGGTTCTGTCCGTCGGCGACGGCATTGCCCGTGTGTTCGGCCTGCAGAATGTCATGGCCGGCGAGATGGTCGAGTTCCCGACCGCCGGTCTGCGCGGCATGGCGCTGAACCTCGAAACCGACAATGTCGGCGTCGTGATCTTCGGCGACGACCGTTCGATTCGCGAGGGCGACACCGTCTCCCGGACCGGTTCGATCGTGGACGTGCCCGCGGGCATGGGCCTGCTCGGCCGCGTCGTGGACGGGCTCGGCAATCCGATCGACGGCAAGGGCCCGCTGACCAACGTCACGCGCATGCGCGTCGAGGTGAAGGCGCCTGGCATCATTCCCCGGAAATCGGTCCATGAGCCGATGCAGACGGGCCTGAAAGCCATCGACGCCCTGATCCCCGTCGGCCGCGGCCAGCGCGAGCTGATCATCGGCGACCGTCAGACCGGCAAGACCGCTGTCATCATCGACACGATCCTGAACCAGAAGACGATCAACGCCGGCACCGACGAGTCGAAGAAGCTCTATTGCATCTACGTCGCGATCGGCCAGAAGCGTTCGACCGTCGCGCAGCTCGTCCGCACGCTCGAGGAAAACGGCGCGATGGATTATTCCATCGTGGTTGCCGCGACCGCGTCCGATCCGGCGCCGATGCAGTTCCTGGCGCCGTACACCGGCTGCACCATGGGCGAGTATTTCCGCGACAACGGCAAGCATGCCGTGATCTGCTACGACGATTTGTCGAAGCAGGCCGTCGCTTATCGTCAGATGTCGCTGCTGCTGCGCCGTCCGCCGGGCCGCGAAGCCTATCCGGGCGACGTGTTCTATCTGCACTCCCGGCTGCTGGAACGCGCCGCGAAGATGAACGACGAGTTGGGCGCGGGTTCGCTGACGGCGCTGCCGGTCATCGAAACGCAGGCGGGCGACGTCTCCGCCTACATCCCGACGAACGTGATTTCGATCACCGACGGTCAGATCTTCCTTGAGACGGAACTGTTCTTCCGTGGCATCCGTCCGGCGGTGAACGTCGGTCTGTCGGTGTCGCGCGTGGGTTCCGCCGCGCAGATCCGCGCGATGAAGAAAGTCGCCGGCTCGATCAAGCTGGAACTGGCGCAGTATCGCGAAATGGCTGCCTTCGCGCAGTTCGCCTCCGACCTCGACGCCTCGACCCAGCAACTGCTGGCCCGTGGCGCGCGTCTGACCGAACTTCTTAAACAGCCGCAGTACCGTCCGCTTCCGATCGAGGAGCAGGTGGTCGCGATCTTCGCCGGCGTCCGCGGTTACCTCGACAAGATCGAGATCAATCGCATCGGTGCCTACGAATCCGGTCTGATCACCGAGCTGAAGTCCAAGGACCCGTCCATCATGGACGCGATCCGGACCGACGCCGATCTGAAGCCGGAGACCGAGAAGAAGCTGATCGCCTTCATGGACAATTTCTCGAAGTCGTTCGTCTAAGGAACGCATCCCATGCCAAGTTTGAAGGCACTGCGGATGCGGATCAACAGCGTCAAATCGACGCAGAAGATCACGTCCGCGATGAAGATGGTGGCGGCGTCGAAGTTGCGGCGCGCGCAGCAGCAGGCCGAGGCGGCGCGTCCCTACGCGATCCGCATGGGCCGGATGCTGAACGCGCTGGCGGCGTCGGTCGCGGATTCTCCGTCGGCGCCGGCGTTGCTGGCGGGGACGGGCAAGGATCAGGTGCATTTGCTCATCGTCGTGACGGCGGATCGCGGTTTGGCGGGCGCCTTCAACTCCAGCATCGGCCGCGCGGCTCGCACGCGCGCCCGGGCGCTGGAAGCGGCGGGCAAAACGGTCAAAATTCTGGCCGTGGGCCGCAAGGGGCGCGACTATTTGCGCCGCGAACTGGGTTCGCGCATCGTCGGCGACATCTCCTACGCCGGAAAGCGCCGGATCGATTACGGCGACGCCGACGCGCTGGCGAAGCAGGTGACGGCGATGCTGTTCGCCGGCAAGTTCGACGTCGCGACGCTGATCTATAACCGGTTCCAGTCGGTGATCGCCCAGATCGTGACGGAACAGCAGTTGATCCCCGCGCCGCCCGTCAAGGACGAAGCGGGCAACAGCGAAACCGCCGCGATGCCGGAGTTCGAGCCGGACGAGGAAACCATCCTCAACCGCTTGTTGCCGCAGGCACTTGCCGTGCAGCTTTACACCGCTTTGCTGGAAAGCTCGGCGGGCGAGCATGGAGCGCGGATGACCGCGATGGACAACGCGACCCGCAATGCCGGCGACATGATCAAGCGTCTGACGCTGAACTACAACCGGGCCCGTCAGGCCAACATCACACGCGAACTGATCGAGATCATCTCGGGCGCCGAAGCGCTCTGATATCTCTGTAAGATAAAGGGACCGCACGCATGGCAAGCAATATCGTTGGACGCGTCACGCAGGTGTTGGGCGCCGTGGTGGACGTGCAGTTCCCCGGCGAACTGCCGTTCATCCAGAACGCGCTCCGCTGCAAGATCGACGACCGCACCCTCGTCCTGGAAGTGGCGCAGGAACTGGGCGAACGCACCGTCCGCTGCATCGCGATGGACAGCACCGACGGCATGGTCCGCGGGCAGGAAGTCACCGACACCGGCGCGCCGATCCAGGTTCCCGTCGGTCCTGGCACGCTGGGCCGCATCCTGAACGTCATCGGCGAGCCGATTGACGAAAAGGGCCCCGTCGAGGCCACCAAATACATGCCGATCCATCGCGAGGCGCCGTCCTTCGAGGAACAGGCGACCTCGGCCGAAATTCTGGTCACGGGCATCAAGGTCGTCGACCTGCTCGCGCCTTACCTGAAGGGCGGCAAGATCGGCCTGTTCGGCGGGGCCGGGGTGGGCAAGACCGTGCTCATTCAGGAACTGATCAACAACATCGCGAAAGCGCATGGCGGCGTGTCGGTCTTCGCCGGCGTGGGCGAGCGCACCCGCGAAGGCAACGATCTCTATCACGAAATGATCGAAGCCGACGTGATCAAGATGGACAAAGACCACAACCTGCTTCCGGGTTCGAAAGTGGCTCTGATGTATGGCCAGATGAACGAGCCGCCGGGCGCCCGCGCGCGTGTCGGCCTGTCCGGTCTGACCATGGCCGAATACTTCCGGGATGACGAAGGCCAGGACGTGCTGTTCTTCGTCGATAACATCTTCCGCTTCACGCAGGCTGGCGCCGAGGTGTCCGCGCTTCTGGGCCGTATCCCCTCGGCGGTGGGTTATCAGCCGACCCTCGCGACCGACATGGGCGCGCTTCAGGAACGCATTACCTCCACGAAGAAGGGCTCGATCACCTCGGTGCAGGCCATTTACGTGCCCGCCGACGATTTGACCGATCCAGCGCCCGCGACCTCCTTCGCCCACTTGGACGCGACGACGGTGTTGTCGCGGCAGATCGCGGAACTCGGGATTTACCCGGCGGTGGATCCTCTTGACTCCACCTCGCGTTCGCTCGATCCGCGGATCGTCGGCGAGGAGCACTACCAGGTGGCGCGCGAAACGCAGCGTATCTTGCAGACCTATAAGTCGCTGCAGGACATCATCGCCATTCTGGGCATGGACGAGCTGTCCGAAGAGGACAAACTGGTCGTGGCCCGCGCCCGGAAGATCCAGCGCTTCCTGTCGCAGCCCTTCCACGTCGCCGAAATTTTTACTGGATTTCCGGGCAAGCTCGTCCCCGTCGCGGATACAGTGCGCAGCTTTAAGGCGATTTGCGCGGGGGAATACGACCATCTGCCGGAAGCGGCCTTCTATATGGTAGGCACGATCGAAGAGGCCGTGGCCAAGGCGGAAACGCTGAAAGCCAACGCCTGATTTAAGAAGTAACCGGCCGGTCCCTCGGGCGCGGCCGGACGACAGGAAAGAACGCGCGCGATGCCCATCAATCTGGAAATCGTCAGTCCGGAGAAGCTGCTGCTGTCCCGGGATGTGGACATGGTGGTGATCCCGGCCTCGGAAGGCGACATGGGCGTGTTGGAGGGACATTCTCCGACGACCGTGACGCTGCGTGGCGGGATCGTGTCGCTGTACGAAGGCGATCGCCTACTGGAAAGCCTGTTCGTCGCGGGCGGGTTCGCGGAGGTGACGCCGGACCGCTGCACCGTGCTGGCGGGCGAAGCGATGGCCGTGAACGAACTGGATCGCACCGAAGCCGAGAAGCGTCTGCGCGACGCGGAAGAGGCGCATGCGCAGGTCGACTCCGACGATCTGGCCGAGGGCGAGTTGGCGCTGGAGCGGGTTCACTCCGCGCGGGCGATGATGGAAGCCATCGACGGGTTGCTGTCGGGGCACTGATCCGGCGGCTGACGAAAAAGCGAGGAATGGGCCGCGGCGACGCGGCCCTTTTTTTGTCTCGTGGCCCGCGCGTCAGTTCCAGCGCGGGTTCATGACGGCGATCGCCAGGGCGAACAGCCCGTAAAGCAACGCCGGCACACTCAGGACGGCCAGCAGCAGGTTCGCGGGCAGCAAATGCCCCGCGCGGCGAAACCAGATGCCGCCCGCCACGATCAGGCCGGTTCCGCCCAGAAGAACAGCCCAAATTCCGATGTTGAACGACGACACGGAGCCATCGTTTATCCCGATGACGAAGAAGGCGAAAAGGATCGCCACCGCGATCGCGTCGATCCCGAGCAAGAGTCGATAAAGAACCATACGCCCGACGGTAGACCGTTCGAGGCCGGTTTCAAAGGCGGCGTCAGATCGCGCGCCACCAGCGCCAGGTCAGGGCCAGCGCCAGCAAACCCAACCCCCCGGTCATCGCCGTCGCGTCGTGCGCGCCGATCCGATCCGCCAGCCACCCCAGCCAGACGAACCCGATCGGCCCCGTGCCGATGCAAACCGACAGTACGCCCAGAATGCGCGACCGCATCTCCGGCGGCGCGGCGAGGTACACAATGGTGGCTTGCATCGTCGAAAATCCCGCGCCGCCGAGTCCCGTCAGCAGCAGCGCGATCCCCGCGATCGCCGGGTTCGTGGTCAGCGCGAAAACGATCAGCGACACCGTATAGGCGATGATTCCGCCAAGATAAGCCCGGCCGTACCAGGCCGGTGTCAGCCACAACGCCAGCAGGAACGCACCGGCGAAGGCGCCGATGCCGTCCAGACTCGCCAGGACGCCGACGCCCTCGGGCCCCAAAAACAGCCGGTCGCGCCCGATCACCGGCACCATGCTGGTGAAGGGCCAGCAGAACACATTGTAAATGACGGTGACGATCAGCGTCCCGATCAGCCGTTTGTCGCCGCGGACGATCGCGAGTCCCTCGGAGATGCGCGCCAGCACCGCGCCCGCGCCGGGAGAGGGCGGGATGCGGCTCTGGATCGTCACGGTGGCGGCGATGGCCGTGACGTACATCGCCACGCTCAGGACGAAGACGCCCTCGATTCCGACGCCCGCCAGCAGGAAGCCGCCCATGGCGGGGCCGATCATGCGGCTGGCGTTGTTGGCGCCGACGTCCAGCGCCATGGCGGTGCCCATGTGTTCGCGCCCCACCACCTCGCCCATCATCATCCGGCGCACGGGGTTATCGGTGGACCAGCCGCAGCCGTTCACGAAGCTGGCCAGCGCGAGGTGCCAGACCTCCAGGTGTCCGGTCCAGGCGAGGGCGCCCAGAGCCGAGGATGTTCCGCCCATCAGCACCAGCACGCCGATCAGCGTGGCGCGGCGGTCGAAGCGTTCCGCCAGCGCGCCCAGAAACGCGCCGAAGAGCCCCATCGGCAGCAGGCGCAGCATCGTCATCATGGCGACGGTGAAGGCGGATTCGGTGCGTTGGTAGACGACGACTCCGATGGCGACGGTTTCCAGCCAGCGGACGGTGAAGACGATCAGCCCGGCGTACCACAGGCGCCAGAAATCGGGCGCGCTGGCACGCAGCATGCGCCGGAAAGGGGAGCCGGTCACGTTTGGGGTTTCCTCCTTGGGGCCGAGTGGGCCACGGGTGGAGGATGCCCGATTTCGCGTTGTGCCGCTATCGACGGGTGGCCGGTCCCGGCCTCAGCCCAGCGAGTGCATGACCTGAATGATCGCGGGCCCGCCGGCGATCAGGAAGACGCAGGGCAGGATGAAAATAATCAGTGGCAGAGTCAGCATGGTCGGCAGACGGGCGGCGGATTCCTCGAATGCCGTCAGGGCTTCCTGGCGCATTTCGGCGGACAGGGTTCGCAGCGCGTCGGTCAGCGGCGTGCCGTACTGGATGGTCTGGATCAGGGTCATCGCCAGCCGGCGAAAGGCTTCCAGGCCGGTGCGTTGTCCCAGATTGTGCAGGGCGATCCGCGTGTCGGCCATCATGTTCAGTTCGTTCGCGGTCAGGGAGAACTCGACGGACAAATCGCGGTACGATTCCTTCATCTCTTCCGCCACCCGGATCACCGCCGGGCCCAGCCCCAACCCCGCCTGGGCGCAAATCACCATCATGTCCAGCGCGTCCGGCAGGCCTTTTTCAAGCCGCGCCGTGTAGCGCTTGCGCATTTTCTTGACGATCATGTCGGGCAGGACAAGGCCCAACACCCCCGTCGCGGCGGGAATGAAGGTCGTTAACAGCCCGGACCAGTTATTGTCGCGGATCGCAAGCCAGGTCAGCAACGGCAACAGGATCAACGCGAGCATTTTGGCGCCAAAGAACACGCCCACCGCGTTGTCGCCGCGTATGCCCGCGCCGCGCAGCATCTCTTCCAATTGTCCGCGCGTCGCCGCCGGGACCAGGCCGCTGGTCAGGATTCCGCGTCCGGCGTTGGAGATCGCGCGGGACAGGATCTCGCCGATCGGGACGGGTTCGTTCCCGGTCGCGACCGCGCGGATCTCGCCATGGATCTGGCGGACACGGTCGCCATAGCGTTCCCGCCCGCGCATGTCGCGCAGAAGGAGCAACGCCGCCATGCACATCGCCGACAGCAGCAACAGCGCGCCGCACAGCAGGGCGAAGCGGGTCGCGGTATCCATCATGGCAGCACCGATTTGATGATGGCGCGGATGGTGACCATGCCGAGAATGAGGGAGATCACGGCGATGCTGAAGAAGAGTTTGCCGGTGGGATCGGTGAACAGCAGCATCATGTAACCGGGGTTAAGCATGTAAAGCATCACGCCGGTCAGCAGAGGCAGTACCGCCAGGATCGCCGAGCTGGTCCGCGCTTCCGCCGTCATCGCGTGTCCCCGGGCTTTCAGCGCGGCGCGTTTGCGGATCACGTCGGCCAGATTTTCCAGGGTTTCGCTCAGCGTGCCGCCGGTCTGGGTCTGCAAGGAAAGAGCGGTGGCGAAGAAGCGGTATTCCGCGAGGCCGGTGCGCACGGCCAGGTCCGTCACCGCCTCGTCGAGCGGTGTGCCGACGCCGATCCGGTCGACCAGGCGGTTGAACTCGCCCGCGGTGGGGGACGGCGCGGCGAGGGAGACGTTGCGCACCGCGTCGATGACGGGGACGCCGACGCGGATGGAACGGACGATCATCGCCAGGGCGTCGGGGAATTGCCACAGCAGCAAAGCGCGGCGTTTGTTTTCGACACGGTTGAAGAACATTCGGCTGACCACCACCCAGCCGATGGGCAGGGCGGCCCAGGAGAGAAGGCCGAGAATTTCGCTGGCGGCGTAACGGCCGACGATGGCGACAAGGAAGGTGCCGGTCAGGATGATGTACCACTTCGCCGGATACAGCGCCGCGCGTTCCGGCTTGAAGCCGAAAATGGCCGCGAGGATCGCGGAGAAGTCGCGTGGGCCGCGTTCCTCGGCGACGGCGAAGGCGCTCAGTTCGATTTGTGTCGTGCGCATATGCGGCGACAGGATCGCTTCCAGCCGCCGTGCCCGTTTTTCGTTTTCCGCCTGGGCGCGCGACACCATGACGCCGCTGAGGCCGAGGCCGATCAGCGACAGGCACGCGCCGGTCAGCAGCAGAAATTGGAGCGGACCGTCGATCATGCCGCGAAGGCCGGGCGAGGGGGCATGGCGAGCGGGGTCATTGCGCGGCGGTCTCCGCTTCTTCCAGCGCCGCGCGCCAGGCGCGGTCGAGGCCGAAATACGACAGGCGCTTCAGGAACGACGGCGGCACGCGGCTGACATGGTATTTGCCGAACAGGCGCCCGTCGGGGCCTTCGCCAAGGACCTCGAACTGAAAAATATCGTTCAGGGTGATGACGTCGCCTTCCATACCGCAGACCTCGGTCACCTGGATGACGCGGCGGCCGCCGTCGCGCTGGCGTTCGACCTGAACGATGACGTCGATGGCGCCGGCGATCTGGGTCCGGATGGCGGCGGAGGGCAGGCCCATGTGCCCCATCTGCACCATGTTCTCGATGCGGGTCAGCGCGTCGCGGGTGGTATTGGCGTGAATGGTGGACATGGATCCGTCGTGGCCGGTGTTCATGGCCTGCAACATGTCGAAGGCCTCGCCCCCCCGGACCTCGCCGATGATGATGCGATCGGGCCGCATACGCAGGGCGTTGCGGACCAGGTCGCGCTGGCTGATTTCGCCGCGCCCCTCCAGGCTTGGGGGCCGCGTTTCCAGGCGCACGACATGGGGTTGCTGGAACTGGAGTTCGGCCGCGTCCTCGACCGTGATGACGCGTTCGCCGTGGTCGATCAGCCGCGACATGGCGTTCATCATGGTGGTTTTGCCGGAGCCGGTGCCGCCGGACACGACGATGTTGAGGCGGGCCTGGGAGGCGATTTCCAGCACCCGGGCCACTGGCAATGTCAGCGCTTTCCAGCGCACCAACTGGCTGAAATCGACGGCTTTTTTGCCGAATTTCCGGATCGAAAGATAAGGGCCCTCCAGCGCCAGCGGCGGGAAGACGATGTTGACGCGGGACCCGTCTTTCAGCCGCGCGTCTACCATGGGGCTCGACTCGTCGATGCGGCGGCCAACGGCGGCGGCGATGCGCTGACAGACATTGATCAGGTGCGCGGTGTCGCGAAAGTTGATGTTCGCCAGCGTCACCTTGCCGCTTTTTTCGATGAAGGTGCGGTGCGGGCCATTGACCATGATGTCGGCGATGGAGTCGTCTTCCAGCAACTGCTCCAGCGGGCCGAGGCCGGTGATGTCGTGCACCAGCTCGTTCGCCAGAACATGTTGCTCGCGGGCGTTGAGCTGATAGCGGCGTTCCGTCGCGAGTTCGGAAACCAGGCGTTCGACGTCCAGGAGCAGCCGTTCCGCGGGCATCGTCGCGACGGCGTTGGGGTCGAGGCGGGACAGGCAGGCGTTGCGCAGTTCGCCGACGATGTCTTCGGTGATGGGCGAGCCGGCGGCGATCAGTTCGCGCAAGGTTTCCGGCGCCGTGTCCGGGGTCTGGGGGGACGCGGCGGCGCCGGTGGAGCGGCGGCCGAAGCTGGGGGACAGGAGCGCGATCATGCCCGGCGCCGCAACAGCGAGAACAGGCTCCGCTTCGCGCGGGCGGCGATGGGCGCGCTGTCTTCGGCGCCGGAGTCGAGCAGCCGGACGGACGCGACCTGGCGGACGATATCGACGATGCCGGCGCGGAAGGGGTTGGAGGTGAGCAAGGCGGGTTCGCCAAGCGTGGCGGCGTTGCCGACCTGGCGGGGGAGATCCGGGATCGCGACATCCACGCGCATTTTCAGGGCTTCCTCGACCTGTTTGCGGTTCAGGCCGCCGGGCACGCCCATCCGGTTCAGCACCACCACCGCGCGTTGGTCCTGCGCCGGTCCCTTGGGCAGGCTCAGCAGACGTACGGTGTCGCGGATGGCGGCCAGCGAGGGGTCCATGACCAGGATGCGCTGGTCCACCTGGTCCAGCAGGTCGCGGTACAGCGGCACCGGAGCGAAGGGGACGTCGACGACGATGAAATTGTAACGGCTGCGCAATGCCGTCAGCAACGCGCGCGCCGCGCCAGGCGCGTGGTTGGGCGGGGTGGCGATCTTTTCCTCGGCCGCCAGCACGTGCAGCCGGTCGGCGGCGGGTTGCGCGGCGCGTTCGGCCAGCAGGCTGTCGATCCGGTCGGGGGCTTCCAGCGCCATGCGCAGTCCGGGGCCAGGTTGAACGTTTAACAGGAACGCGGTGGCGCCAAGGTGGGTGTCGGGGTCGAGCAACACCGTATGGCGGCGCATGGTGACGCCGAAATGCCAGGCCAGGTTGACGGCGAGGGTGGTGGCGCCGACTCCGCCGCGCACGCCGGTGATGGCGATGGCGCGCCCGCCCAGCATGGACGGCGCGGCGAAGGCGCTGCCCTGCACGAAGGGGCCGAAATGGCGCAGCACTTTATCGCGGCCGATGGGTTTGCTGAGGTATTCGGCGGCGCCCATGCCGCGGGTGATCTCGCGGTAGAAATCGGCGTGCTCGATCTCTCCGATCACCAGAACCACCACATCGGGCTCGACGACATTGGCCAGTTCGCTCAGCGCGCTGAGCGGCTGGTCCTCGCCGCCGATATCGATGATCAGCGCGCGCGGGGTGGCGGAGTTGCGCATTGCGGCGATGGCGGCGCGGATGCCGCCCCGGCGCAGGTCCAGGTTTTCGCTGGTGGCGTCGGCGAGGCCTTCGCGGACGGCTTCCTCGGTTTTGGCGTCGGCGAGAAAGGCGATCAGACAGGGGCGGTCGTGCCGGCCGGCGCTTTGGTCCGCGGGCGGGACAATCGCGCCGATATTGAGGCGTCCGTCGTCGGGTGGCATGGCGTCAGGTGCCTCCGCCGGTCGCGCCGGCACCCGTGCCGCCGGTTCCGGTCGCGGTGGCGCCCGCGCCTCCGGTGCCAGTGGTGGACAGCGGCATGGGCTTGCCGGACCAGATCCGTTCGACGGCGTCGGCCTCGTTGACCGCGCGGCGGCGGCGCGTGTCGTGGCGGCCGCGGATCAGGTCGTTCGGGTTGACGGCCATGGTGGCGATGTTGTGCCGGTTGATATCGGCCGGTTTCCAAATGTAATCGCGCTTCAGCGGGTCGATCTGGTCGCAGCCGCACACAAGCAACAGGCCGGTCAGCGCGGCGGCCGGGACGGCGTGACGGGGGCTCATCGGACCATGAACCCGGCGGCGCCCAGCGCGCGGGGCGGAATGGTGCCGTCGCGATTGGGGACCTGGCGGTTCAGCACGATGCGGTCGAAGTCGCCGGGCACGGTGTAGCTCTCGCCGGGGATGCGCACCTGCGCGGTGTTCTGGATCGGGCGGACCAGGATTGGGGTAACGACGATCACGAGTTCGGTTTCATCCCGTGTCATGGAGTTGGTCTTGAACAGGGCGCCCGCGATGGGCAGATCGCCCAGTCCGGGGAGGCCGCCGTTGTTGTTGTTGGAGGTGTTTTGCAACATGCCGGCGATGGCGAAAGTTTCCCCCGAACCGAGTTCCACCGTGGTTTCGGCCCGCCGCACCAGCAATCCGTTGACATTGCCGCCGCCCGGGATCGCCGCCGTGTTGGTGGTGTCGAGCTGGCTGACCTCGGGTTTGACATGCAGATTGATGCGGCCGTCGCTCAACACCGTCGGCAGGAAGCTCAACAACACGCCATAAGGTTTGAATTCGATGGTGACGGTGTTCCCGCTCGCGCCGGCATTCGCCACGGCATAGGGGTATTCGCCGCCCGCCTGGAAGGTCGCGGTATGCCCGCTCATGACCGTCAGATTGGGCTCGGCGAGGATATGGGCGAGGCCGTCCTTGGCCAGCGCGTTCAGCAGACTGCCGAAGCAAGGCCCGCGGAACCCGGCGGGAAGAGTCGCGCCACCCGCGCCCGCGCAATTGGCGTCGGTCAGCATCGCGTTCACGAACGGCAGCCCAAGCGAGGTCTTGCCAATCGAGGCGACACCGCGCCAATCGAGCCCGAGGTTGCGCGAGACGGAGCGTTTCATCTCCGCGATCTTCACCATCAGCGTGACCTGGGTTGGCGCGGCGATCGACATTTGATTGCTGACCGCGACTCCCTCGCCGGTCACGAAGCCCTTGGCGATCGCCACGGCCTGCGCCGCGTCGGCGGCGGTGGCAACCCCACCGGTCAGCAACAACCCCTTGCCCTGCGGCTTCACCTGGATCTGGCTGCCAGGAATCAGCCTCGCGATCGTCGCCTGGGCTTCCCGGGCCCCAAAGCCGGAGGGGCGGACCGTGATGTCGTAACTGGCCAGCAGGCGGCCCAACATGTCGACGGCGGCGATGGTCGTGTGCCCGGCGCCAACGCCAAAAACGAAAAGACTGGTGGAACTGGCCGGCCGGACCTCCGCGACCTTCGGATCGGCGACGTAGATGTTGGCGGCGGGCAGCGTCAGGGTGACGATCTTGCCACTGCCGGCCTCGAAAGACAGCGATCCATGGAACGGCTTCGGAATGTCGGACCCCGGCGTTTGCGTGTCGAGCGGGGAGGGCGGGACAGCCTCCCGATCGGCCTGCGCCACCTGAAACGGACGCGCGGGGGCGCCGGCGGGCTCGCTTTGGCCCCCGGCCACGGCGGGCGCGCTTCGGTCGCCAGCCGCCGCTGGCGCGGCGAGGAAGAGCAGCGCGGCGAGGGCGATCGTCAGTCTGTCCACGGCCTTACGCATCAGAATTTGAATTCCTTCGCATCGTTCGGGCCCGAGAAGACCCGAAGCGGGGTTTCGACCGTTGGCGGCGGCGCCGCGACCACCACCGGCGCGGGGGCCACGGCGGGCGCGGGCTTGTCCGCGAGTTCGGGCAGGATGTCGGAGGCGAAGGTCGCTTCCCGTTTGGTCTCCGTCTTCGGCGTGCCCGCCTGCGAACTGGCCGCGCGCACCGAAACCGATAACCGCCCGAGACGCATGCCCACCTGGACCCGTTGCGCCTGTTCCTCGTCGACTTCCAACGTCACGGTCCGATTTAACGGGTCCTGGGTTGCCGGGGCGTTTCGGTTCGGCGCCGTCTGCACCAATTGCGAGTCGATCGCGACGACGCGGACATTGGTCAGCACGGTGTGCGCGGAAATGCGGCGGCCGATGCGCGCGGCGGGGTCGTTGTTCATCTGCGTCAGAATCAGGTCCACCCGGTCGCCCGGCCAGATCAGACCGGAGGATCCGCTGGCGGCATCGACCCCGATCGTGACGGCACGCATGCCCGGCGACAGCACGGCGGCCATGAAACCATGGTCGGACGGACGCATGATGTCGTCGCCGCGAACCGCCTCGCCGGCGCCGAGATTGCGCTTGACCATGGCCCCCATCAGCGAACGGCGGCCGTCCGGCGTGTCGATCGTGTGCTCCTTCTGAACCTCCGCCACCAGGACTTCCTTCGGGCGGATGTCGTCGGAGGTCAGCAAACTGCCGCCGGGGATGGGCTGCGCGGTGACCAGCACCAGCCTGGTCGCGGGCGCGCCGCCAGACCCGGCGGGACGGGTGGTGATCCAGGCCACCGTGCCGAAGCCGATCAGGCCCATGGACATGAGAATAAAGAACGCGACGCGCAAGATCATGGCGCACCTCCGTTAATGACGACAAACAAAAAGCCGAAGGCGATGGCGCAGGCATAAGGCAGCGGTCCGCCCCGGCTGATCCGCCATTGCTCCGCGCGCAGACCGCGGCTGAGAAGAAAGCGCGGCCGCGGCCGGCGCGGCGGCGCGACCAGGCGGCGCGCGAAAATATAGACCGCCGCCTGCGCCGCGCCGGACAGACTCATCGCGATGGCGAAGGTCGCGACCATCGCGGGCGGCAGGACAATGGCGATGGCGCCAAGCAGCTTCACATCCGCCCCACCCATCCAGCCGCGGCGCCAGCAGAACGCCGCCGTCGCGAACACGGCGGCGCCAATCCCAAGGCTGAGCCCGGCGCGGCCGGCGGCGAAGCTGGCCGGAATGCCCAAAGCGGCGATGGCGAGCGACATCCAGTTGGGAACGGTGCGCGACACGATGTCGTGCCCCGCGGCCAGGATCAGGATGGCGGCACTGGCCAGCGTCGTCGCGAGGACGGTTGTCTCAGACCAGGAAAGCGGGGGCGCGAGCGTCATCGGGAGCCTCGTCGGACGAAACGGTTCGGGGATCGGCGCCGGGTGCCGCTGTTTCCGGGTAGCGGGCAAGAAACGAAAAACGCGGCGGCGAAGTTCGCCGCCGCGCCTGCCGGGCGTCCCAAGGGGGAAGCCAGAGATATCAGAGGCTGCCGCCGACGCTGACGAACTTCGAGGACATCGAGTTGGCCAGCAGGTTGAAGCCAAGCGCGACCGTCCCCACGATCACGCCGGCGATCAGGCCGTATTCCAGGGCCGTCACGGCGCGGCGGTCCATTTTCAGTTCCAGCCAAGTCTTCACGTACTCGATCATGATTGTCTCCCACACAAAATGTTGACATTGCCCAAACGCGACTGCCCGGACCGAAATACCGAACTCGCGCCACGCCAAAGGACCACGCGGCGGGTTACCCGGCGGTTTCAGGCGCGGCGAAAACACAAGGCGCGCAAAAAAACCGGCGGACGATGGAATAATGGCGGCCCGCCGCGGAACCGGACGGAAACGTTCCGGTAAAGACCGCGCCTTTACGCTCGCGCGTCCGGTTTCGGGAGTGAAAGACATGTCGCGACAGGATCGGCAGGGCCGCGCGGCTTCGTTATGGCCGGACCGCGACAGGCTGCTTGTTTACGCCGCGATCCTGCTGTCGTTCGAACTGGCCGCGTTTTTGTTTTTCGTCGCGGGCGCGCATGGGTGGATTGTTCCCCTTGCGCGTCCGGCCAGCACGGATTTCGTGAGTTTTTACGCGGCGGGGATGCTGGCGAAGGCGGGAACCCCGTGGCTCGCCTACGACCGGGCCGCGCATTTCGCGGCGGAGCAGGCGACGGCGGGGGCGGGGATCGCGTATAATTATTTCTATTATCCGCCGGTGTTTTTGTTGGCCTGCGCGGGGCTCGCGCATTTTCCGTATACCGTGGCTTACGTGTTGTTTCAGGCGGTTGGCGGGCTGGGGTGTTTCGCGGCGGCGCGGGCGATCCGGCGCGACTTGCCGTGGTATGCGATGGCCGCGTTTCCGGCGTTCTGGTGGACGATCGGCACCGGGCAAAACGCGCTGATCACCACCGCTTTGTTCGCGGCCGGCACCGCGGCGATCGATCGCCGCCCTTGGATCACCGGTCTGTGCTTCGGCGCGCTGTGCTACAAACCGCATTTCGGGCTGTTGATTCCCGTCGCGCTGGTCGCGGGCGGGCACTGGCGGGCGATCGCCTGGTCCGGCGCGGCGGTCGCGATGCTGGCGGCCGGGTCGGCCGTGCTGTTCGGGACCGCGGCATGGGCCGCGTTTTTCGCCGCCGCCGCCGCGCCCGGAGACGTTTACGCCGCGCGGGCGATTTTCATGGGTGGGCTGACCAGTCCGTACGGTGTGGCGATGGTCCTCGGCGCCGGGCGCGAGGCCGCGATAGGCTTGCAAATCGCGGTCGTCGTGGCCATCGGCTGGGCGGTCGCGCGGGTCTGGCGGGCCGGTGCGCCGCTGCCCGAGCGCGCGGCGGTGCTGCTGGCGGCGACACCGGTCGCCGTGCCCGTCATGATGTTTTACGATCTGATGCTGGTGTTCATGGCGTTGCTATGGCTAAGCCGCGCGGGGCCTGGCGCCAGCGGGCGCCGGGGAGAAATGTGCGCCAGCGGGCGCCGGGGGGAAATGGGCGCCGGCGCCCGCCGGTGGTCGATGGGTGCCGGCTGGCGCCGGTGGGCGATGGGGGTGGTGTTCGTCGCGCCGCTGTTCTCGGGCAATCTTTACGCGGGCACGCCGCCGATGTTGGCGGCGGCGGTGGCGGCGGGCTGCTTCGGCCTCGCGTTGGAGGCGGCGTGGCCGTGGCTGCGTCCGCGTCAGTGACCGCCAGGCGTCAACCGCGCCGGGCGGAGCGGTGGCGGCATCGCCACGACGGTGGGGGCGGTGCCCGCTTCCATCGGGGTCCAGACTCGTACGCCGGACGTGACCCGCACGGAGGCGGAGGCGGACCCGGCGGCCGATGGCATGGGCAACAGGCCTGGCGGCATTCCGGCGCGAACCATGGGAGGTGTGGCCCCCGATGTGGCCCCCGTTGTGGCCCCGGGCGCGGCCCCCGGGGCGGCCAACGATGTGGCCAACGGTGTGGACCCTGGCGCGAACCAGGCGGCGAACACCTGATCGCGATAGGCGAGGCCGCGCGCCGGATCGGCCGAGTGGTAGTTTTCCACCGCGCCTTCCCACGACCCCGCGCGGGCGAACAGCGCGCGCAGGAAACGCGCGGCATAGGCCGCGTTGGCACCGGGATTGAAGGCCTGATTCAGATCGGCGAAGGCGCCGGGATGGTGCAGCAGGCTGATCTGGAAACAACCCGCGTCGATCGAACGTATGCCGGCGGCACGCGCGGCCTCGACCGCCTGGACCGCGGCATCGCGGGTTTCGAACCATTGGCCCTTGCCCGCGGCGTTGATGGTCCAGGGCCATGGCATGCCACGGCCGCTGGCGGCGTCCCGGCGGCCGCTTTCGATCCGGCCGATCGCCAGCAACAGGCCGGCCGGCAAACCATGGGCGGCCTCCGCGGCGGCGGCGGCCTGTTCGCAGGGGCCGAGGGGCAGGGGATGAAACGGGGGTGGACCAACCGGGGGGGAAGCGGCCAAAGCGGCGCCGGATCGGGCCGCCGGCGCGGGGTTGGATGGCCCATCGGGCGGTCCGGCCGCGGCCGCGCCGGCGCACAGCGCCAGGACGGAAACGGCGGACGCGAGGCGCCGCCCAAAGGGGCGCTTCGTCGCGGGGCGTTTCAACGCGCGCGCCCCCGGCGCACCGGTTCAGGCGGCCGTGGCGAGGGCGACGACGTTGCCGGTATCGACGGACATTTGCGGCTCGCGCAGAATATAGCCGCAGCCCCACACGGTATCGATCAGCGTCGGCACGCCCGCGGCGGCCAGTTTTTTGCGAAGGCGGCAAATGATCACATCGATTGTCTTCATTTCCGGTTCTTCCATCCCGGTGTAAAGATGAATCAGGAACGCGTTCTTGTTCAGGATCACGCCCTGCTTCAGGAACAGCAACTCCAGCACGCCGAACTCGCGCCGCGACACCGGCAGCTTCTGGCCGTTCACGCGAACCTCGTGACGGTCGAGGCTCAGCTCCACCGGCCCCAGACGCAGAATCGAATTGGCGTGGCCCTGGCTGCGCCGGACAACGGCGCGGATACGGCCGAGCAACTCCTCTGGGTGACAGGGGGTCAGAACGAAATCGTCGGCGCCTTGATCCAGGGTCTTCACCTTGATCTGCGGCGTGGCGGCGTTGGCGAGAACGATGCAAGGCGTGGACAACCCGGCGGCGCGGGCGAGACGGATCGCCTCGTGGCCCGGCATGTCCGGCAGATCGAGGTCCATCAGCACGAGATCGTAGTCGTAGAGGCGGAGAAACTCCAGCGAGTCGCGGCCGGTTTCCGTATGCTCGCTGCTGATCCCGTGTTTGCGCAGCAACTGCGCGTCGTTACCGCCACAGATCGAAGCCTGTCCAACCCGAAGTATCAACATGGTTTCTGTTTCCTTCGAAACGACTGTTTACGAGGTTGAAACTCGGTGAAATCATCGTTTCGGTAAATTCGGCCACGCGGCCAGGCCAGAGGGCCAGGCCAGAGGGCATGGGCCTAATCCTTTCGGCTTAGGCGATAAGCCGCATCGGACAATTCCGGCGCGCGGCGTATATATACAGACGAAGGCAATGAGGGCGAGGCGGGTTACAACGATGCAACGATCGGGACAGATCGGAGTCGCGGCGGGTTTCGCCTGTGTTATTTTTCCGTTGCTGGCGGCGCTGGGCATGAGCCTGCGTTTCGCGCCGGATATCGCCACCCGGGGCCTGAACAATCCCGACAGCTACATGCGTATCGTCAGATTGCGCGACATGCTGGACAGCGGCCGGACATTGTTCGCGGTGGCGCGCGACGGGTCCGGGCATGGCACGATCCTGCACTGGTCGCATCTGCTGGACAGCCTGCTTTGCCTGCTGTCCCTGCCGTTTCGCCTGTTCCTCGGGCCGGCCGACGCGCTTTACGCCGCCGCGCTGGTCTTCGGCCCGTTGAACCTCGCCGCCGCCGCCTTCGCCGCGGCATGGGCCGTGGCGCCGTTCTCGGATCGCAAATGGCTGTTTCTGGGCGGGGTCCTGTTGGCGATTTCGCCGGCCATCGCGAGCTATGGCGTCGCCGGCGTGGTGCACCACCATGTCGCCGCGGTGCTGGCGGCGGCGATGTGCTGGGGATGGGCCGGACGCCTCGCCATTGGCGCCGTTCCCGTCTCCGCCGGCATCGCCCTTGGCGCCTGGGTTGGAATCGGGATCTGGTTCACCCCGGAAGCTTTGCCGCCCGCCGCCATGGGCCTCGCGGCGCTGGGAGTCCTTTGGATCGTTTCCCCGGGGCGCGACGATATCGCGCCCGCGTTGACACTGGCGGGGTTGGCGTTCGCGGCGACGGTGGGAGGCGCGGTGCTGGCGGATCCCCCGGAGGCGGGGCCCGGCGTCGCGGAGGTCGATCGGATCAGCGTGCTGTTTTTCGGTGTCGCGCTGGCCGCCACCGGGATCGCCGCCATGCTGTGGGCCGCGCATGCGCTCGTCCGGACCCCCCGTGCCCGCGCCGCCGCCGCCTGCGCCGCCACCGCCGTGGGCGCCGGGATCTGGGCCTGGGTGTTCCGGAACGCGCTGCTGCATTCGAACATTGCCGGTCCGGATGAGGACTGGCATGTGTTTTTCGATTTCATCTCGGAAATGCTGCCGCCGAAAAACGCCTGGGAGGCGGTACATTTTCTCTTCACCGGAGGCCTCGCCACGGCGCTGGCGGGGGGGCTGGCGGTATGCCGGCGTTCCCTGGCGCTGGGGTTCGTGGCGGTCTGCGCGGTGGGTCTCACGGTCATCGGCGGGGTGCATGTGCGCTTCGCCGCGTACCCCGAGGCGATCGGCGCGATGGCGTTGCCGGTCGCGTTGACGCTGCTGCACCGCGTGTCGCCGGCCTGGCCCACGATCGGGCAGTCGCTGGCGCGGATCGGGGTCATCCTGCTGTTCGTGCAGGTGCCCTTTGCCGTGAGGCTTGGGGCACCGGCCGAGACCGCGGAGAACGTGGCCGCCGCCGCTGTGCCGCCATGCTCCGGGCCCGCGGCGGCGGCGTTGCTGGCGCCGTATCCTGGGGCGGTGGTGCTGGCGGATGTGAACGAAACGCCGGAGTTATTGTATCGAACCCAGGCGCGAACGGTGGGATCGCTTTATCACAGGAATATTCCGGGGTTTTTGCGGTTGCGCGCGGCCTGGCGGTCGCCGCCGTCGGTGGATGTGCCCGCCGCGGCGGCCGAGACGGAGGCGTCTCTGGTTCTGGCCTGCCTCACGCCGGCTCGGTCCTCCATGCTCGAAGGGCTCGCGGGGCCGGGGCTGATGGACCAGTTACGTTCGCGCGAGCCGCCGCCGTGGCTGCGCCGGATTGGCGCGAGCCCAGAGGCTGGCCCAGGGGCGGGACATGTCCTGTATCGGATCGCGCGGTGAAGCGGGGCGGCCGGGGTGGTCAGGCCGCCTGGGGCACACGGGCGGCGACGCTGTCGAATGCCTGCTCGGCGAGGGCGATCGTCGCGGCGTCGCGCGCGAAGACGATACCGGCGATCCCGTTCACGTATCTGGCGACCCGCCCGGAGAGCGGGCGTGGCGCGCCGGGGAGTTCGACTGAGACTTCCGAACCGGGTTCAGGTGCCTCGGCGCAGGTCAGAGCGGTCCCGCCCAGACCGATGTCGAAGATCTCCGCGGGAATGACCCGTTGTCCGTAGCGCAGCGTGGCTTTCGCGCCGCCGCCCGGAATGCGTTCGTATTTGCGCCGGTCGGCGGTTTCGTCGCGTAGCGAATCGAGGAACTGATCCACCTCCCGATGCAGCGTGGCGGCGATGTCGGAAACGTTGTTGGATATCTCCAGCAACGCACCGCTGGAGATATTCGCTTCCTCCGCGACGCCGGCGACATCGCCCATGGCGAGGGTCGCGCTCTGCGTGCGGCGATTGACGTCCTGCACCGTGCCCGCGATTTCGCGCGTGGCGGCGCTTTGCTCTTCCACCGCCGCGGCGATCGCGGCGGAGACGTTCTCCATTCGGTCGATCGCCGCGCCGACGTCGCGCACCGCGGCGGCGGCTTCGACGGTCGCGGCCTGAATTGCCTCGATCTGTCCCCCAATCCGGGTTGTGGCCTGGGCGGTTTGCGTGGCCAGGGCCTTGACCTCCGATGCCACGACGGCGAAGCCCTTGCCCGCTTCGCCCGCGCGCGCCGCCTCTATGGTCGCGTTCAGCGCCAGCAGGTTCGTTTGTCCGGCGATTTGGGAGATGGCGCGCGAGACCTCGGCGACCTGGCCCGCGGCCTCGGACAAGCCCCGCACACGCGCGTCGGCGATCTCGGCACGCTCGACGGCTTCCCGCGCCACGCCAGCGGCGGCGGCGACCTGGCGAGCGATTTCGTCCACACTTCCCATCATTTCCTCGATCGCCGCCGCCACCGTCACCAGATCCTGGGCGCTCTGACCCGCGCCATCCGCGGTCAGCCGCGCGCTGTCCAGCGTCTTGCCGACGGCGTCCATGATTTCATTCGTTTTGCCGCGCATGGTTCCGGCGGTGCGGCCCATGGCTTCCATGACCCCGGAGATCGAGGCGCCGAAATCGATCGTGTTGCGGTCCATCGCCTCCTGACGGCGGTCCCGCGCGGCGCGTTGCGTGGAGATCGCGGCTTCCAACGCCCGATTGGCGTGGAGTTTTTCCAGAAACACCCGCGCGGCCGCGGCGATCCCGCCCACCTCGCCCGATCCGCCCGGCGGCAGCCGGATGTTGTCCAGGCGTCCGTCCGCCATGTCGCGCAGCGCGCCGGTCATGTCGTGCAGGGGCCGGACGATGGTGCGCCGGGTCAGCCACAGCGCCCCCGCCAGAACCGTCGACACCGCGAGGGCCGTTCCGATCGCGAGCACGATCGCCAGTGTCCGGCCCGCGGCGAGCGTCTCCGCCTCCAGTTTTTCCACGGCGGCGCGCGTGGTTCCCGCCAGATTGTCGAGGCTTTTGCTGAAGGCCTCCCGCGTGTTCCGGTTCGCGGCGTTGTTGCCCAGTTTGTCCGCCGCCTCCCGGCCTTCCGCGACGCCGACGCGGGCGAGTTCGCGGCGCATGCGGACGAAGACCGTCATGCTGTCGTCGAGGGCGGCGGCATCGACGCGATCGGCCGGGGGCAGCACGGCGGCGAGGTCTCGCCAGTCGGTTTCGACGCGCGCCAGCAGGGTCAGTAGCTTCGCGGCAAAGGATTCCGACTGTTTTTTGTCCGCCGCGATATAGAGCCCGCGGCTTTCCATCACGACGCCGTTCACCCCGGCGCGCAGACGTTCCACCAAAAGCGGGCCGGCGGAGACGCGGGCCAGGGCCTCGATCCGGTCGGCCTGACGTGTCATCGCGATCCAGGTGGTCGCGGCGCCGGTCAGGGCGACGGCGCCAAGGGCCAGTAGCGCGATGGCCATTTGTACGCCGATTGAGGTGGGCAGACGAAGTTTCATGGCGTTCTCTTTGTGCCGAAGGGTGGCTTCGCCGGAGAATGGCCGATTGCGGTTAACAATTTCTGAACGCCGCTGGGTTTCCGCTTGTCTTTCCCTTGGCGGCGATTCGCTCTAAGCACGCGGCGTCAGCCCAGGGGGAGTGTCGTTCGCGTGAGTAGCACCATCGCCAATAGCCTGCGCACAGGCCCCAACGAGCGTGGCCGTTTCGGCGACTACGGCGGCCGCTTTGTCGCGGAAACGCTGATGCCGCTGATTTTGGAAGTGGAGAAAGCCTATAACGCCGCCAAGGCGGATCCGGCGTTCGCCGCGGATTTGCGGCATCATTTGACGCATTATGTCGGCCGTCCCAGTCCGTTGTGGTACGCGCGGCGGCTGACGGAGAAACTCGGGGGCGCGAAAATCTATTTCAAGCGCGACGAGTTGAATCACACCGGCAGCCACAAGGCCAACAACTGCATGGGCCAGATCCTGTTGGCCCGGCGCATGGGCAAGCAGCGCATCATCGCGGAGACCGGGGCGGGCCAGCACGGTGTCGCCACCGCCACGATGTGCGCGTTGTTCGGCCTGAAATGCGTGGTCTACATGGGCGCCACGGATGTGGAGCGGCAGAAGCCCAACGTGTTCCGGATGAAGCTTTTGGGCGCGGAGATCGTGCCGGTGACCTCGGGCGCCGGGACGTTGAAGGACGCGATGAACGAGGCGTTGCGCGACTGGGTGGCGAATGTGGAAGACACTTACTATCTGATTGGCACCGTCGCGGGGCCGCATCCCTATCCGATGATGGTCCGCGATTTTCAGTCGGTGATTGGCGAGGAGGCCAAGACGCAACTCCAGGAGGCCGAGGGGCGGTTGCCGGATGTGGCCGTCGCCTGCATCGGCGGCGGGTCGAACGCGATGGGGTTGTTTCATCCGTTCCTGGACGACTCGTCCGTGCGCTTGATCGGGGTCGAGGCCGGCGGTCACGGGATTGAGACAGGCGAGCACGCGGCCAGCCTGACCGGCGGGCGTCCCGGTGTGTTGCATGGCAACCGGACCTATTTGTTGCAGGACGACGACGGTCAGATCATCGAGGCGCATAGCATCAGCGCGGGTTTGGATTACCCCGGCATTGGGCCGGAGCATTCCTGGCTGCACGATATCGGGCGGGTCGAGTATGTGTCCGCGACCGACAAGGAAGCGCTGGCGGCCTTTCAGCTCTGCACCCGGACGGAGGGCATTATTCCGGCGTTGGAACCGGCGCACGCGCTGGCCTATGTCCAGAAGTTGGCGCCGACGATGGATCGCGAGAAAATCATTCTGATGAATCTGTGCGGGCGGGGCGACAAGGATATTTTCTCCGTCGCCGAACATTTGGGGGTGACGCTGTGAGTCGTATCGCCGCGCGTTTCGCCGCGCTGAAAACCGCTGGGCGTGGCGCGTTGATTCCGTTTCTGGAGGCCTGGGATCCGGATCGCGACACCTCCATGGAGATTTTCCGGGGGATGCCGGGCGCGGGCGCCGATCTGATCGAGATCGGGATGCCGTTCACCGATCCGATGGCCGACGGTCCGATCATCCAGGCGGCCGGCAAGCGCGGCCTGGCGGCGGGCTGCAAGGTGCGCCACGTGCTGACCATGGTGCGCGAGTTCCGCCAGCAGGACAGCGACACGCCGGTTGTTTTGATGGGGTATCTGAATCCGATCTTGTCTTACGGCGCGGAGAAATTCTGCGTCGATGCCTCCGCCGCCGGAGTCGACGGGCTGATCGTCGTCGATCTGCCGACGGAGGAAGCGGACATGCTGGTTCCCTTCGCGCGGGCCAACGGTCTCGACTTCATCCGGCTGATCGCGCCGACGACCGACGACGCGCGTTTGCCGCTGGTTTTGAACGGGAGTTCCGGTTTCGTTTATTACGTCAGCATCACGGGCATCACCGGGACACGCAGTGCCTCGACCGAGGCGCTGACCGCCGCCATTCCCCGTATTCGCAAGTTCACGGATTTGCCGATCGCGATTGGCTTCGGGATCCGTACCCCCGCGCAGGCGGCGGAAGCGGCGGGGCTCGCCGACGCGGCGGTTGTGGCGTCCGCGCTGATCGACAACCTGGCGCATCGGTTGGACGAGGCCGGTAAAGCCCGCCCTGGGGCGGCGGAGGCGGTGTTGGACCAGGTCCGGGAACTGGCGGCGGCGGTGCGGGCGTAGGTCTGGGCATAGACGGGGGGGAAAGCCCCATAGGCGCGACGGCATGGCCCGCCCGCCCTCGGCGTGCCGGCCGTCTTGACCGTTCTCGCCGATCCCCGCAGTTTGACCAAACGACAATCGGACCGCCGGGACACGGCGGCTTACTGGAGGGGAACGAAAGCCCGATGGAGTCCATCGAAACCCGTACGATGGCGAAGGTATCGCGACGTTTGATACCGTTCGTCATCATTTGCTATTTCGTCGCGTATCTCGACCGGGTGAATCTGAGTTTCGCCGCGCTGGAAATGAACAAGGACCTCAAGTTCTCGTCCACTGTTTACGGCATTGGCGCCGGCGCGTTCTTCATCAGCTACTTCCTGTTGGAAACCCCTTCCAACCTGATCCTGCTGCGCATGGGCGCGCGGCGCTGGATCGCGCGGATCATGTTCACCTGGGGTATCCTGTCCGGCAGCATGGCGTTCATCTGGAACGACACCAGCTTCTACATCGTCCGCTTTCTGTTCGGCGCGGCCGAGGCCGGATTCTTCCCGGGCATTCTGTATTACCTGACCCTCTACTTTCCGGCCGTTTACCGCGCCCGCATGGTCAGCATGTACATGGTCGCGATTCCGGTGTCCGCCGTTATCGGCTCCCCGCTCTCGACCTCCATCCTCTACATGGACGGCATTCTCGGCCTGCGCGGCTGGCAATGGGTCTTCATCACCGAGGCCATTCCGGCCCTGATCCTGTCGGTCGTGACCTGGTTCTACATGACGGAGAACCCCTCGGTCGCCAACTGGCTCGATAAAGACGAGCGCGAATGGCTGGTCAAACGCCAGGAAGCGGAAGTGCGCCAGATCGAGGCCTCGCACGGCATGTCCGTGTGGGAGGTCATGAAGAACCCCAAGGTCCTGGCTTTGGGCCTGATCGGTTACGGCATCGCCAGCGAGATCTACGGCCTGACCTACTTCCTGCCGCAGATCGTCAAGCAGTTCGGGCTGTCCAACATGCAGACGGGCTTTGTCTCCGCGATCCCCTTCGCGGTCGGCGCCCTGGCGATGATCTGGTACGGCAAACGCTCCGACCGGTTGCTGGAACGGCGTTCCCACACCGCGGTGACCTTCCTGATCACGGCGATCGGGCTGATCATGACGGCGGTCAGCCCGAACCCGTATTTCCGGCTGTTCGGACTGTGCGTGGCCTCGTTCGGCGCGTTTTCCGTCCTGCCTGTGTTCTGGTCGATGCCGACGGCCTTCCTGTCCGGCGCGGCGGCGGCGGCGGGCGTGGCCTATATCAACTCGATCGCCAATATCGCGGGGTTCGCGGGCAGTTACATGATGGGCTTCCTGCGCGATCTGACCGGTAGTTACGACACCGGACTGCTGGTCATCGCGGCGATCTGCAACGTGGCGGCCTTCACGACGATGTGCATCAAGCACGAAAACGCCGTGGAACAAGCGCCCATGGAAGACGACGCCTCGCCCGGCAAGGTCGCCGAGATCGTCTGAGGCCGGGGGCGAGGCCCAGGGGCGTCGAGGGGGGAACCGCCGGGGCTTTGCCCCGGACCCCACGAGGGCTTTGCCCCCAACGGGCCCTTGGGACCCTACCAGGGCGGGGGCCCTGGACCCATTTAGTTGGGGTGTTCGAAGAAGGGGGGCCATCCGAGGCGGTCCAACCGCCACTGTAGGCCCCCCTTCTTCGAACACCCCAAACAGACGGCATCCAAGGCCCTGCCTTGGCGGGTTCGAAGGGCAGCGCCCTCGCGGGGTCCGGGGCAAAGCCCCAGCGTATCCTCCCCCGGGACCCCCGGTCTCTATCCCCCGGCCGCGGCTTTCACCGTGGCCAGCACAGCCGCATGGGCTGCGAGCGAGAGGCCGTCGATCGTCGCCTCTCGCCGCAGTGTTACCCCGTCCACCGCTGGTCCGTGGGTCACCATCGCCGTCACGACGCGGCGGTCGATCTCTGGGTCGAGGCAGGCCAGCAGCGCCGCCCGGTGCAGGGGCAGCGCGATCGCCAGCCCCGCGATCAACCCATAGGCGCCCCAGTGCGACACGCCCGCGGCGATCAAATGATCGGCCGGCGTGACGCAGGCGATGCGGCCGCCGAACTTCACCTCCGACGCGATCAAACCCGGGGGGAGGGCGCCCATTCCGATCTCGTTGCCGCCGTCGCCGATGGCGACCGTGCGCCAGGGACCGGCGGCGAAGACGTGGTCGAGCGGGGCGGCATGGGCGCCGATATCCTCGCCGCGCATGTTGCGGGGGCGTCCATCGGCGCTGAGCCCGCAGCGCTCGATGGCGACGATCCAATCGATGCCGTGGCCGCGCCACGCCGCGATCGTGTCCGCGAGATCGGCGTCCGGCGCCACCGCGTCGACGGGCGCGGTACCGGCCAATGCGGCCTCGCAGGCCGCGCGGCAACTTTCGTCGGTCAGGACCCGGCAGGGGACACCCATCGCCGCGAAAGCCAGCGCCAGCAGGGCCGCCCCGGCCGGTCCGTCGGTCTCCGCCGCCGGGGGCATCCCCTTCGGCACGAAAAACCCGGTCAGAATGCCGGCGTGGCGGATCGGCGCGGCGGACAAGGCCTCGACCGCGCCGAACAGTCCGCCCTTGGCCGCGGCGAACAATCCCGTGGCGTCCCGGCCCACCTCGCGATGGATCAGGTCCTCGATCCGGGCGATCCGATCCCGCACTACAGCACGGCGAGTTTCGTGTTTTTCAGATCCGTGATCAGCATCATCCCCGGCGCGTGGGTGATGCAGAACGGCGGTTTCACCTGCGCGATCGCCGCCTGCGGCGTCACCCCGCAGGCCCAGAACACCGGCAACTCGTCCGCGCCGACCGGCACGGCGTCGCCGTAATCCGGCTTCGAAATGTCGGGAATCCCGATCGCCTCGGGCAGGCCGAGATGCACCGGCGCCCCGTGCACCGAGGGAAAGCGCGAGGTGATCTGCACCGCCCGGATCGCGTCGGCCGGTTTCATCGGCCGCATCGACACCACCATCGGCCCGGAAAACACGCCCGCCGTCACGCACGGAATATTCGTCCGGTACATCGGCACGTTGCAATCGAGCGCGATGTGCCGGACTTCGATCCCATCGGCGACCAAGGCTTCCTCGAAGGAAAACGAGCAGCCGATCGCGAAGCCCACGAGGTCGTCGCGCCAGACATCGCGGACATCCAACGGCTCGTCCACCAGCACGCCGTCGCGCCAGACGCGGTAGCGCGGCAGATCGGTGCGCATGTCGATGTCGTGCCCCAGCGACGGAAAGAACGGCGAGCCCGCGTCGGACACCGCCAGCACCGGGCACGGCCGAGGGTTGGCCTGCGCGAACCGGAGGAAATCGTGCGCCAGATCTTTCGGCAAAATCACCAGATTCGCCTGAACATTTCCCGGCGCCAGGCCCGAGGTTGGGCCCGTGAACGCGCCCATGCGAATGCGCCGCCGTTCCGTGACCCCCGCCTTTTCCGAAACATCGGCGATCGCGTTCATGCGGCATCCTCCCATCTCGACGTGCCTCACGCTATCAGGTTTCCCGATCCGTGCGAGGGCCTTCGTCCGATTTTCCGCCGGTTTTTGTCCGCATGAGTTTGGCGGCGGAGCTTCGAGGGATGGACCCCGCCGGCCATAAGCCGTGGCGCGCCCGGCGGTCCGGTCAGGCGCACCCGCACGGAGAGAGGCCGCGTCGGGAACCCGGCGCTTTTGTCCCCGGTTACAACGCGCCCCGCGACCGAAGGTAAGGTTCCAGGATCGGCCCCCAGATCGCCGGCCCGCCGCGGCCGTTGAACAGACCGTGCCCGTCGGCGCCAAACGGCCCGAGCCGGTGCAAGACCGCCTGGCCACCCGCCTGGGTGAACCGAAAGTGCAAATCCGACGCGATTTGAGGGGCGAAGAACGAGTCGTTTTCCGTATACACCCACACCATCGGCGTCGTCGCCGTCTCCCCCAGCTTCCCCGCCGCCTGGGCCAATTGGTCCGCGCGGCAGTTGCGATTGGGCTGGTTGTTCACCCGCCCGCCGCGCCCGCCGGCCATGCTGACCATTGCCGCGACCTTGGGATGGGGCATGCTGTTGTATCCCAGAGCCGCCCATCCCCCTGCGGACTGACCCACGACGATCGCCCCGTTCGGCTTCGCGTAAGGGAGGCCGGTGGCGTAAACGACCAGCGCGTCGAGATCGCGCGCGCTCTCCCGCGCTGACGCCACATAACGCTCGGCCACGCAACTCTCGCCAACGGCCTCGGCGAAGGGCCCGCCGGTTTCGCCAAAGCCGCGGCGCAGACCGAAAACCACCAGATACCCTCGGGCGAGAAACCAGCGCGCGGCTTCCCCTTCGCAAGACGAGGGGCGGTAGGTGGGCCGGTCGGCGGCGATGGCGGGGCTGCCATGGGCGATGACCGCGACACGGGCGGGCGCCTCGCCCGGCGGGCGGCATATCCGCGTGTGCAGCAGATGCGCCTGCCCCTCCCGGTCGACCAATGGAACTTTGTGAATACGTTCGCGGGTGGGCCCGGTTTCCTGCCCCACTGGCCCCGCGACGCCAAAGCCCACGGCCGGGGCGCCCGTGGGGCCGCACGCTGTTAATATCGCGAGGCTGGCGCGGGCGGCCCACCTTGCGATCGCGGCGGACAGGCCCAGGGGCGGATGTTTAGACAATCGCATAGTCCTCGCGATTGAGTTTCTCGGTCATCGCGCGATAATCGATCAACCGGAATGGAGAGTTTGTGACAACGCGGCCGTGTTTGTTCTTGTACCAGTTGCCGACGCCGCGGTGTGCCCAGACCATTTTCGCGTGGGTTTCGTCCAGGTGCTCGTTAAACCGGTCGTGCGGGTCCTGTTTGACCTCCATCGCCTTCGCGCCGGTTTCCAGCAATTCCCGCAGGCATTGCATGATGTACCGGACCTGGCATTCCGTGTGGTAGATCGCGCTGCCGCCATGCGCCAGGTTCGTTCCGGGCCCGTAGAGCATGAACAGATTCGGAAATCCGGGCGCGGCGATCCCGAGATAGGCGCGCGGATCGTCGTCGCCCCATGCGTCGCGGATGGTTTTTCCGCCTTTGCCGGCGATGTGCATTGGCGCCAGCATGCGTTGGGCGTCGAAGCCGGTGGCGAGCACCAGGATATCGGCGGGGTAATGCTGTCCGGATTTCGTTGTGACGCCATCGGGGTCGATCCGCGCGATCGGATCGGTCACGAGTTCGACATTGTCGCGGGTCAGAGATTTGTACCAGTAATTGTCTCGCAACATCCGCTTTCCGTAGGGCGGATAGGGCGGCACGACCTTGGCCACCAGGTTTTCGTCGCCGTTCACCTGCCCGCGGATATAGGCGATGATGTCGTCGCGGAATTTCTGGTTGGTCGCGTTCAGCGACTGGTCCGGCATGTTCCAGGCGGGATCGACGTGGAGCGACGGGTGCAGCCCGTCCGACGAGGCCCACAGCAACTGGAACCGGTACCACTTCGAATAGAACGGGATGGATTTCATCGCCGCCCGTTTCCCGGCGCTGACCGACTTGTGATAATTCGCGTTATAGACGGCCCAGTGCGCGGACCGTTGGAAGATGGTGAGTTTCTCAACATCGGGCGCGATCGTCGGGCCGACCTGCATGCCGGACGCGCCGGTGCCGATCATGGCGACGCGCTTGCCTTTCAGATCGACGGAATGATCCCATCGCGCGGTATGGAACGCCGGTCCCTTGAAGTCCTTCAGGCCGGGAAAATCGGGAACCGAGGGCCGGTTCAACGCCCCAACGGCACTGATAAAGGCGTTGACGTCGCCGGCCTCTTCCTTGCCCGTGGCATCGCGCGTCGCGAGCCGCCACAGCGCGCGCTTTTCGTCGTAGATCGCGGAGACAACCTCTGTCTCGAAACGAATGTGCCGGCGAATGTCGTATTGATCGGCGAGGCGTTCCAGATATTGCCACAATTCGTCGCGCTTGGAAAAATGGTCGGGCCAGTCGTGGTTTGGCTCGAACGACAAGGAATAAAAATGGTTGGGCGTATCGACGCCGCAGCCGGGATAGGAGTTTTCCAGCCAGGTGCCGCCAACGGTTTTGTTCTTTTCGTAGATGAGGAACGGAATGCCCGCCTCTTGCATTTTGATCGCCATGCACAGCCCGGACACGCCCGCGCCGACGATGGCCACCTTGAACGCCGCCAGCACCTCCGGCGCCGGTTTGGCGCGCCAGTGCACGGTTTTCGGGTCCTGGTCGTCGAGCATCGTCTCCTCGACGATCATCGGCATGTATTCTTCCGGCACCGGCCCGCCCACGCCCGCCGCCAGCATTTTTCGCAGCAGCGCCGGCGGCGGTTCGGCCGGAAGCGGTTTGCCGCTGAGCGAATACTCGCGCAGCACCTCCTTCACCCGGACCCGTACGCGTTGCTTCAACGCTTCCGGCACTGACTCCTGGAAATTCCAGGGGCCATTGATATGCGCGCCGACCTCGTCCAGCCAGTGTTCCTCGCCGCTGAGATGCACCAGCACCATCAGCAGCGGCGCGATGTCGGCGCCTTGCAGCGCCAGGTCCAGCAAGGCCTCGTCGGCGACGAGCGCATGCAGATCGGTCCCGATTCGTGTGATCTCGTTCATGCCGGAAATCTCCTCAGATCGCCATGTATCCGCCATCGACGTTGTAACACGCGCCGCTGACGTAAGAGCTCCGGTCGGAGCACAGGAACAGCACCATTTCGCCGATTTCCTCGGGCTTGCCCATGCGGCCGAAGGGCACCTGGCCCATCAGTTGTTCGCCCCGGCGGCGCATCGTGTCCTCGGTCATTTTGGTCTCGATATAGCCGGGACAGACCGCGTTCACGCGGATATTGTCCTTCGCGTATTCGATCGCCGCCGTCTTGGTCAGGCCGAGCACGCCATGCTTCGCCGCGACATAGGCGGACGAGGTCGGCAATCCGATCAGCCCCGCGATCGAACCCGTGTTCACGATTTTGCCGCCGCCCTGCGCGAGCATTTGCACGATCTCATGCTTCATGCACAGCCAGACGCCCTTCAGGTTTACCCCGATCATCCGGTCGAACGACTCGTCCGCCCATTCATGCGTCCGCTTCCCCGCGGCATCGACCTGATACCCCGCGATGCCCGCGTTGTTGAACGCGCAGTCGATCCGGCCATAGGCGCTGACCACCGCCGCCACCATCGCCTGGACCGCGCCGGTCTCGGTCACATCGCCGCTCAGCGCGATCGCCTGCCCGCCCGCCTTGTTCACCAGATCGACCGTCTCCGCCGCCGCGTCGCGGGAGGCGTCCGCGATCGCGAGGCGGGCGCCTTCGCGCGCGAAAATCAGCGCCGTCGCCCGTCCGATGCCGCCGCCGCCGCCGGTGATCAGCGCCGATTTGCCTTCAAGCAATCCCGTCATGGTTCCCTCCTCCGCGTTGGCCCGCAGGCTACTCGCCGGTAGACTTTCAATCCAGTCCGTTTCCGCGTAAGCTCGGTCGATGCGAGACGAAATCCTGGCCTACAAACGCGAACGCATCCTCGAAGAAGCCGTCAAACTCTTCTACGAACGCGGATTCACGGGCACGACCCTGGACGATATCGCGGCGGAGCTGGGGGTCACCAAACCCTTCATCTACACGCATTTCCGCGGCAAGGTCGAACTCTTGGCCGCCCTGTGCAAACCGACCATCGAGATGTCGCTGGCCGCCGTCGCCGACGCCGCCGCGGGCACCGGCACACCGACCGAGAAACTGCGCCACGCGATCGTGGGGTTCACCAAGGTCGTGCTGCAACGCCAGCCCAACATCGCGATTTACTTCCGCGAGGAAAAAAACCTCGCCCCCGCCGCGCTCGCGGAAATCAACGTGTTGCGCCGGGAGTTCGACCACGTCCTGTCGGGCCTGCTGCGCGATGGGGTGGTGGCGGGTGCTTTCGAAATCGACGACCAGTCCCTCGCCGCCCTCGCCCTTGGGGGCATGATCTCCTGGGCGTACACATGGTACCGGCCCGGCGGGCGCCTGGATATCGACGCCACCGCCGATCGGATGGCCAACCTGGCCCTGCGCATGGCGGGCGTACGGATACCCGTTCCCGCCTGATTTCCGGTTTATTTCCTCTGGACAGGCCTGGCACGGGCAGGCAAACCCGGCGCAACCCGGCGGAGAAACCTGACCCATGACCCCGATCGACATCGCGCGCGTGCAGGCTTATCTGCGAAAACTGTTCAGCAACAACCTGATCCGTATCGTCCCGCCCGCGCGCAAGGGATTGTCGGTCGAATTCGCGGTCGGCGAGGAAATTCTCGGCACCGTCTATAAAGACACCGAGGACGGCGACGTCTCCTACTCCGTCACGCTGACAATTCTGGACGAGGACCTGCCCGACGTTCAGGCAAGCCCGGCGCCCTCGCCCCGGCGGCGCTGATCCCGGCGGCACCAGTGCCGGACGTCGCGCGTTCCAGGTCGTAAATCGACTCGGCGGCTTCGGCGCCCGCCAGGATTTCGATCAGACGCAACCGCCGCGCGGGCGTCAAAACACCTGTTTCCGACGCTTTCAGAACGACCTCCGCGGCCTCGGCCAATTGCCGGTCGTAGACCGCGCCGCCACCCATGGTCCGGCCGGCTTTTTCCAGCGCGCGCAGGTCGCGCGCGCGATGCTCCAGCAGAATCTGGCCGCCACCGTCCACGCACCCGGATATCGCGCTCAAGGGGGTCAGCAGGCCTTCCGCCAGCCCTTCCGCGAAGCGCGCGCGGCAGGCGTTGTCCAGTTGCCCGCGAATCCCGTGCACCCGCCGCCGGTGCCGCGCGAAGCCGGGATCGGTTTCGATATCCCCCAACAGCGCCGCGATGCGCCGGACCTCGGAGGCCGCGTCGGCCAGCGGCGCCCGCGCGACCTCGACCGATATCTCGTCCGATTGTTCCATCCCGGTCAGCATGCGTTCCATGCCCACGTCGATGGCTTCGCGTAACGCGGCTTTCCCGGCGGGATCGGCGCTCAGGCTCACCAGCCGCCGTAACAGCGATGTCGCCTGGGGCGATTGTTCCAGGATCAGCCGGGTTAACATGGCGCGGCCTTCCGGCGGCTCGTCCGCGGTACCGCGTAAGATGTCGTGGAGGATCTGGTCGTCCGTCTCGATCGCGCCGATTTCCGAATCCCGGATCAGCGCCCGCAGACGCGGCGCCCTTCGCAGCACCGTGGCGATCGGCCGCGCCAGCGTGGCCCATGCGGTCAGCCGCAATCCCGTCTCCTCCCATTCCGGCGGCGCCTGGGCGGTCTCCAGAATTTCGGCGGCGCATGGCCACAATGTTTCCCCCATCGCCGTCACGACCCGCGCGTCGTCGGTTTTCAGACCCTTGATGGACTGGTCGATCTCTTGCGCGCGGTGGCCCAGCGCCCGCCGGACACAGGCGGCGAAGGCGTCGAGCGCGGTGCGCGGCACCGTCGGCTCGCCCGGCCGCCAGGCGGGCGCGGGGACGATCAACGGATCGAGCGGGACGAACAGCAGCCGGGTAAAGCGCAGCGGCCGTCCCGGCTTCATCGCCGCCAGCCGCGCGCGCAGGGGATCCAGCAGGGCCCGGTTGATCGCCGGATCGGCGGCCGCTTCGACAACGGCGAGGATTTTCGCGATCTTCGCGTCGTCCGCGGCCGCGAGGCGGGCGCGCAGCATCGCCGCGTCCGCGCGTGGCAGGGGCGCGCCGTGCGCGGGGAGGGGGGGCATCGCCGTCATGCGGTGATCGCGCGAAAATGTTCGTTGCGCGCGATCAGGTCCATGACCGTCGCGCCGGTGCGCCAGTCCTCGTTCAACCGGACCATGCGGCGGACATGTCCGGGCCCGGTGGCGTCGGGCGCGGTATCGCACCAATCGGAGACTTCGCGCGGCAGAAGCGGCAACAGACCGGCGATTTCGACCAGGGCCGCGCGCCGGGCGGCGTCGTCCAGCGCGAAGTTCCAGATCAGGCAGATTTGTTCCCAGCCATCCAGCAGCCATTCCGGCCGCGCGGCGATATGGGCGACCGCGGCCGGGTCCGCCGACCAGGCCCGCAGCAATTCCATCATGCTGGCGGTCATGTCCGCGGCACGTTTCAGCAGGTTTGCCGACAGGGACAAAGTCACATCCGCAACGTCGCAAATTGTCCGCGCGAGCGGGTCGTGAACTTGTTGCGAGAGGCTTTTGCCCCAGGTTTCGATCTCTGCCCGGGTCGCGCGCAGCAGGGCATGCAGCCGCGGGGTACGGGCGGGCGGGGCGGACGACGACACGCCGATATTGCCGAACACGTCCGCGAGGTCCTCCAACGCCGAGGCGGTCCATGCCGGGGTTCGTCCGATGCGGGGGGCCACCCACGCCACTGTCAGCCGTGCCTTGGCTTCCTGGTCCAGCGGTACGGCGCCGGCGCTTCCGGCGGGGACGACATTGACCTGTTCGATCAGATTCATCAGCAGCAGGTAGTTGGTGACGAGCCGGTCGTCCTTGTCGCGATGGCCGGCCTGGCGCGCGGCTTCCATCGCTTCCTCGCCCGCGAGGCCTTCGGCGGCGATCTCGCGGGCGATGCGGCGGATCGTGCCGGGTGTCACGCTGGGCAGTTCGCCGATGCGTTTGCTGAAAATCTTGTCGTGCAGGGTCGGCTGGCACATCGCGGAAATGCCGCTCCAGGACAGGATATAGACGCCGCGGCCGCCGGATGGGTTGGGGATGATCAGTTCCACGCCGGGCTTCGTGGCGGGCCGTGCCCGCGTGCCGCCCAGCAGCGGCGTCGTTAAGGGAACGGCGACTCCGCGTTCCAGAAACGTCGAGGGGTGGTAGGCCTGGAGCGGTGGCAAATAGAGCGCGGTCACGGGCGTTTCCCGATGGGTTCGCTGCCATCGGTACAGCCGGAGTGTTTAGGAATCGTTAACGCGAACCGGAAAACCGTGTCCAGGCGCGGCGCAGGCTGGGGCGGCGTTCGCGCCGAAGACTTCATCCCAGGCTGCCCGCAGCGCGACATCCGCGTCGTGCAGGGTCGCGGGAATGCCCAGGGCGGCGAGGCTGGTGACGCCGTGCTCGCGGATGCCGCAGGGGACGATGCCCTGAAAATGGGACAGATCGGGTTCGACGTTCAGCGCGACTCCGTGCCAGGAGACCCAGCGGCTGACGCGGACTCCGATGGCGGCGATCTTGGCCTCGGTGCC